>NZ_JAKTNU010000002.1:0-239788 GCF_022760955.1 Thermus neutrinimicus | reverse complement strand
GTCGTAACAAGGTAGCTGTACCGGAAGGTGCGGCTGGATCACCTCCTTTCTAAGGAGTACTTAGGCCTCTGCCCTCCCCTTTTTGAGGTCCTTTGGGGGCGCCTTCGGGCGCCCTTTTTTGTTGCCGGGAGGCGGAATAGCGTGCGCAGGAAGCGTCAGGTCTGGGTGGCCAGGAGGCGGGTGGTGTCCGCCGGGGGTGTGGTCCTTCGGGGAAGGGCTCCCGAGGTGTTGGTGGTTTCCCTGAAGGGAGGACGGGTGGTTACCCTTCCCAAGGGGCAGGTGGAGGCCGGGGAGCGCTACCCAGAGACGGCGGTGCGGGAGGTACGGGAGGAAACCGGGGTGGAGGCGGCGGTGGTTTCCCCCTTGGGCAAGGTGCGCTACTACTTCACCGTGCGCAACGGCGGGGAACCGGTCACGGTGAGCAAGGAGGTGCACTACTTCCTCATGGCCTACCGCGGGGGCGAGCCCAGACCCCAGCTTTCCGAGGTGGAGGCGGCCTTTTTCCTACCCGTCTCCGAAGCCTTGGAGCGCCTTTCTTACCCCAACGAGCGGGAGATGCTGAGAAAGGCCCTGGCCCGCCTGTGTCCTTCCCGGCTGGATACCTCCTCGAGGCCCGGGGATTAGGGGTGGCTTTTGGGGTCCAGGAGGGCCCAGGCGGCTTCCTCCGGGGAAAGCTCCCCCCGGGCCACCCGGGCCACCAGGTCGCCCGCCCCTTGGGTCCGCTTCCTGCCCCACTCCTGGATGACGCTTTCCACCTCAAAACGGGCCCGTTCCAGGCGGTGGGCCTCCAGGAGCCCGTGGGCCAGGAGGTGCCCGTAATGGGCCTCGAGGCCCTCAAAGAGGGCTTCCACCCCTTCCCCCGTGGCCGCCACCGTGGGGTAGATGGGGGGGCGCCAGCCCCCGGGCCGGGGAGGGGAGAGCTCCAGGGCACTTTTCAGCTCCTGGATGATCCTTTCCCCGCCTGGTAGGTCAAACTTGTTCACGGCGAAGAGGTCGGCGATCTCCATGACCCCGGCCTTGAAGGCCTGCACCGCATCCCCGGCCGCGGGGGTGAGGACGAGAAGGGTGGTGTCCGCCACCCGGGCGATGTCCACCTCGCTTTGCCCTACCCCCACGGTTTCCACGAAGATGCGGTCAAAGCCAAAGGCCTCCAGGAGGGCCAAGGCGGCCACCGTGGCTCCGGCCAGGCCCCCCAGGGCTCCCCTCGAGGCCAGGGAGCGGATATAGACCCCAGGGTCCTGGTGGTGGCGCATCATGCGGATCCGGTCCCCCAGGATGGCCCCCCCGGTGAAGGGGCTGGAAGGGTCCACCGCCAAGACCCCCACCCGCTCCCCCCGCTTCCTGGCCTCCAGGATCAGTCGGTCGGTGAGGGTACTCTTGCCGGCCCCCGGGCTCCCCGTGATGCCCACCACCTTGGCCCGGGCCTGTCCCCGCAGGCGCTTGAGGAGCTCCTGCCCCACAGGGTGCCCCGATTCCACCAGGGTGAGGGCCCGGGCCAGGGCCCGCACATCCCCTTGGCGAAAGCGGTGGAGAAGTTCTTCCGCTTGGCTTTCCTGGACCGCCATGCCGATATTTTACGCTTTTTTGCCCACGTGCTCTAATCCGCCAGGGCGATGCAGGCCACCTCCACCCGAACCCCCTTGGGCAGGGCCTTCACCGCCACCATGGCCCGGGCCGGGTAGGGGGGCGAGAAATAGCGGGCGTAAACCTCGTTGAAAAGGGGGAAGTCCTCCATGTCCAAAAGGAAGCAGGTGGTCTGAACGACCCGGGAGAGGCTTAAGCCTGCGGCCTCCAAGATGGCCTTGAGGTTTTCCATGACCTGCTCCGTCTGGGCGCGGATATCCCCCTCCACCAGGGCGCCGTCGGGTTTCAGGGGGATCTGGCCGGAGACGAAGACCATCCCCCCGGCCCGCACCGCCTGGGAGTAGGGGCCGATGGCCTGGGGGGCTTTATCCGTGCTCACCGCCTCCATGCCCCTATCCTACGCCAAAGCGGAAGAGCTTCCCCGCCAGGTTGGCCACCAGGATCTCCTGGGCCAAGGGCAAGGGCGGTACCTGAACCGCCCCCAGTCCCGTGGCCTCAAAGACCACCTGGCCCCTTTGGTCCACCGCCAGAAAGCGCCCCTCCTCCGTGGCCACGTACACATGCCCGGCGGCGAAGGAAAGGCCTGCCGTCACCTTGCCCACCTCGAGGCTCCACACCTCCTCCCCCGTGGCCTGATCCAGGGCCCTTAAGACCCCGTCCCAGGCGGCCACGTAGACCCGTTCCTCGTCCAAGGCCAGCCCGCCCCAGATCTCACCCTCCACCGCGGTGTTCCAAAGGGTTTCCCGGGTTAAGGGGTCAAAGGCGTAGACCTCTCCCTCCCAGGTGGGGATGAAGAGCACCCCGCGGCAGGCGGCCACGGGGGCGTGCACGGGGCCGGTTTTCACCTTGTAGCGCAAGGTGCCCGTGTCCGGATCCAGGGCATAGAGAAACCCGTCCTCCGAGGCCAGGAAAAGGAGGCCCCGGTGGAAGGTGGGGCTGGAGGAGAGGTGGCCCCCCGCCCGGAAGCGGTAGAGGAGGCGGTCCCGCTCAAAGGCATATAGGCTTCCGTCCCGGCTGGCCACGAAGACCCGCTCCCCCAGGACCAGGGGGGCGGCGGTGACCTCCGCCCCCGTGTCCGCGCTCCACTCCAGGGCCTGGCCCTTGAAACGGCGCACCCGGCCGTCCCAGGCGGCCACGTACACCCCGCCCCGGACCACCGGGGGAGCGGTGACCTCCTCGGGGAGGTTTTCCCGGCGCACCGTTCCCGAAAGGAGGTCCACCTCCGCCAGGCCCCGTCCTGCCCCCAGGTAGACCCGGCCGTGGGCGTAGACCATCTCTCCGGGCCAGGCGGCCTCCCCTCCCAACTCCACCTTCCCCTTCAGGGAAAGCCTGCGGGGGTCGGGGGCCAGGGGGTAGTGGCCTGAGCGGCTGGACCCGGCCCGGGGGGTGGCGAGGCGGAGGGCCTGGAACTCCTGCAGGGGGCTTTGGAAGAGGCTGGGGTGGGAGGGCCTTTCCTCCGGGTGCTTGGCCAAAAGGGAAAGCACCGCCTCCGCTACCCCAGGAGGGATGCTGGGGTTCAAGGTCTGGGGAGGTTTGGGGGGCTCGTAGACGTGCTGGAAGAGGATCGCCTGATCGTTTTCCCCCTCGAAGGGGGGTTTGCCGGTGAGGGTGCGGTAGAGGACCGCCCCCAGGCTGTAGAGGTCCGCCCTGGGGGTAAGGGGAAGGCCCTTGGCCTGTTCCGGGGCCATGTAGGTGGGGGTGCCCAGGGTGTACCCGGTGCGGGTAAGGTGACGGCTTTCCTGCAGGAGGTAGGCCAGGCCAAAGTCCATCACCTTGGGATGCCCCTCCTTGGTGAGGAGGATGTTTTTGGGGGTAAGGTCCCGGTGGAGGATGCCCTGGGCGTGGAGGTGGGCCAGGGCCTCCATCACCTGGATGGCGGCCTTTAGGATCCTTTCCCCCTCGGGGCCCTCCTCAAAGGGGCCGAGGCGGTCAAAGGTACCCCCCTCCACCAGCTCCATCACGAAGTAGGGACGCCCTTCCACCTCCCCCAGGTCCAGCACCTGGACGATGCCCGGGTGGAAAAGGCGGGAGAGGGCCCGCACCTCCAGGAGAAAACGCTCCCTCTCGGGGGGAAGGGCCCGGGGATGGAGGAGCTTCACCGCCACCTTACGGCCCAGGCGCTCGTCCACTGCCCGCCACACCTCGGCCATGCCCCCAGAACCCAAGGAGGCCTCGAGGCGGTACCGCCCGCCCAGGACCATGCCCGTCATTTTATTCCTCGGGCTCCAGTTGCTTTAGGAGCTCGGCCAGCTCCTCCTTGTTGCCCTCCAGCTCCCGCACGATCTTGGCGATGGCCAGGCGCACCACCTCCGACTTGGAAACCAGCCTTTCCGGGCTGGAAAGGGCGTAGGCCGCCCGGGTGAGGAGGGCGTCCTGCTCCTCGGAGATGACCACCTGAAGCCGCTTCTTTTCCTTCTTGGGCATACCTTCCCTTGGAAGAGTGTAGCAAAGGGTGCATGCCCTTGACAATGTGGACCAGCCCTTTTATCCTCACCTTGAGTAAGGTGTGTATGATGCTCAAGGACTCGCGGCGGGGCAGCAGGATCTTGCGGATTGAGGGAGGCCAGCCCCTTTCCGGCGAGTTGCGAGTTTATCCGGCCAAGAACGCCGCCTTGCCCATCCTGGCGGCCAGCCTTCTCACCCCCGAGCCCATCACCCTTTTGGAGGTGCCTAGGCTCAGGGACGTGGAGGTGATGCTGGAGCTTCTTTCCCACCTGGGCACCCACTACCAGTGGGAGGGACGCACCTTGCACCTCCACACCCCCGAGATCCAAAACACCCATGCCCCCTATGAGCTGGTGGGGCAGATGCGGGCCAGCTTCATCGTCTGGGGAGCCCTGCTTGCCCGGGTGGGGGAGGGGCGGATCTCCTTGCCCGGGGGGTGCGCCTTTGGGGCCAGGCCCGTGGACCAGCACGTGAAGGCCTTGCGGGCCCTGGGGGCTGAGGTGGTGGAGGAGGAAAACACCTTCTACGCCCGAAGGACCCGCCCCCTTTCGGGGCGGGTGGTCTTCGACCTGCCCACGGTGGGCGGGACCGAGCAGGCCATGCTGGCGGTGGCCCTGGGGGGTGAGGCCACCTTGGTGCAGGCGGCCATGGAGCCCGAGGTGGAGGACCTGGGCCATTTCTTGCGGATGCTGGGGGTGGAGGTCCATGGCCTGGGTGGCCCCATCCTCCACATCCGGGGGGCCAGGCAGCTGGGCGGGGGTACCTACCGCATCATCCCGGATCGGATCGAGGCCGGCACCTACCTCTTGGCGGCGGCGGCCACCCGGGGGTCCATCACCCTCACGGAGGTGCGCCCCGACCACCTGGATGCCCTTTTGGATAAGCTCCAGCAATCCGGGCACCGGGTGGAGGTGGGGAGGGACTGGGTGCGGCTTTGGGCCGTGCCTGATCCCCAGCCTTTCTTCGTGGAGGCCCGGGAGTACCCCGGCTTCCCCACGGATCTCCAGCCCATCGTCACCGCCTACCTGGCCACGGTTCCCGGGCAGAGCGCCGTCACCGACCGGGTCTACCCCGACCGCTTCACCCACGTGGGGGAGCTGGCCCGGATGGGGGCCGAGCTCTACCTGCGGGACCGCACCCTTTTGGTGAACGGCAAGCGCCTACACGGGGCCCAGGTGAAGGCCTTGGATATCCGCGCCGGGGGCGGACTGGTGGTGGCCGCCCTGGCGGCGGAAGGGGTTTCCGAGATCGAGGGGGTGTACTTCCTGGAGCGGGGCTACGAACACCTGGAGGAGCGGCTAGGCGCCTTAGGGGCCAGGGTGAACCTGGCGGAGGTGCCCTTGGCCCTGGCGGCGGACTAGGGGGTCCTAGGAGAATGCCTTAGGAAAAAAGGCGCAAGGCTTCAGGGAAGCGAAAGAAGAGGCGGTCCCGCTCCAGCTCGAGGCTGTACCCTTTTTCCACGTAGCCTGCCAGGCGTAGGGCGTCCAGAACCTCCTGGGCCACGGCCCGATCCCCTTCCAGTTTGGCGGTGAGAAAGGCTAAGGCCTCCTCTTCCTCATCCCCTTCCCCCACAAACTCCCGGTACTCCTGGTCCAGGGTTCGCATGAGGGCGGTGAGGTCCAGGGGCTTGGAGAGGAAGACCCACCGGCCTTTTTCCCCGGGAAGGTAGTGGGCGTAGCCTTGGGCCTCCAGGGCCTCGGCCAGCCTCTTGGCCTCGCTGGGAGAGGCGCCTTTTTCCTCCAGGACGCGCACCAAGCCCTCCCGTTCCCCGTCCAAGCCCTGGGGGAAGCGGGTACGGAGTTCCTGCACCAGCCGCCTCAAATCCATAACCCACCTCCTTTTAGATAGCATAAAATATGCGCGTGGTTATGTGAAGGGTCCTTGTTATTCCCCGCTATATCCCCTATACTGGGGAAGGTATGGACCTGGATCTTCTCGCCACGCGCCTGGAAAACCTCCGGGGGTATCTTTGACATCCCCGGTAAGGAAGCCCGTTTAAGGGAGTTGGAAAAGCGTCTGGAAGACCCGGCCCTCTGGCAGAACCCGGAGGAGGCCAAGGGGGTGAGCCGGGAGGCTGCCCGTTTGCGGCGCACGGTGGATACCTTCCGGTCCCTGGAGAGCGACCTCGAGGGCCTTCTGGAGCTTTGGCAGGAGTTTCCCGCGGAGGAGCGGGAGGCCTTGAGGCCCGAGCTGGAGGAGGCTGCCAGGAAGCTGGAGGATCTTTACCACGAAACCCTTCTTTCCTTCCCCCACGCGGAAAAGAACGCCATCCTCACCATCCAGCCTGGGGCTGGGGGCACGGAGGCCTGCGACTGGGCGGAGATGCTCCTTAGGATGTACACCCGCTTCGCCGAGCGCCAGGGCTTCCAGGTGGAGGTGGTGGACGTGACCCCCGGGGCGGAGGCGGGCATCGACTACGCCCAGGTCATCGTCCGGGGGGAGAACGCCTATGGCCTCCTTGCCCCCGAGGCGGGGGTTCACCGCCTGGTGCGTCCCTCCCCCTTTGACGCCTCGGGGCGCCGGCATACCTCCTTTGCCGGGGTGGAGGTGATGCCCGAGGTGGACGACACCGTGGAGGTGGTCATCCGGCCCGAGGACCTGCGTATCGACGTGTTCCGCTCCCAAGGGCACGGGGGCCAGGGGGTGAACACCACGGATAGCGCGGTGCGCATCGTCCACCTGCCCACGGGGATCACCGTGACCAGCCAGGCCACCCGGAGCCAGATCAAGAACAAGGAGCTGGCCATGAAGGTCCTCCGCTCCCGGCTTTACGAGCTGGAGTGGAAGAGGAAGCAGGAGGAACTCAGGAAGCTCCGGGGGGAGGTGCGGCCCATCGAGTGGGGGAGCCAGATCCGTAGCTACGTCCTGGACAAGCAGTACGTGAAGGACCACCGCACGGGCCTCATGCGCTTTGACCCTCAGAACGTCCTGGACGGGGACCTCATGGACCTCATCTGGGCGGGGCTGGAGTGGAAGGCAGGCCGCCGCCAGGCGGTGGAGGAGGTGGAGGCGGACTAGTCCTTTTCCACCCCCTGGGCCTTGTGCGGGAGTTTCCCAACTCCCTCCCCCTCACCGGGCGGGAAGGCCTTCTCATGGGCTGTTGGATGGGCGAGGCCCAGGATGGGGTAGCCTGCGGTGGTGGGCAGGCAGGAGGAAGGGGGGAATGGGCTTCCCCTGCGCCCTCGCCCCCCTAGTAGACGTCCTCAGGGTTCTTGTAGACCTCGCCGGTAAGCCAGTAGATCACCCTTTCCCCCACGTTCTCCAGGTGGTCCCCCAGGCGCTCGTAGCTGCGGGCCACCCGCATGAGGGTGAGGGCCTTGGTGATGGTGCGGGGGTCCTCCAGCATGTAGGTGATGAGCTCCCGGGTCACCTCCTCGTAGAGGCCGTCCACCTGGTCGTCCATCTCCACCACCTTGCGGGCAAGCCCTGGGTCCCGCTCGGCCACCGCCTTGCCTAGGGTGTCCATCATCTCCAGGAGCCTCTTGCCCATCTCGGGGAGGGTGACGTAGCGCTTAAGGGGAGGTTCTTGCGCCAGAAGGAAGGCGCCCTCGGCCACGTGCATGGCGTAGTCCCCGGCCCGTTCCAGGTCGGTGAGGGCCTTGATGACCGTGAAGATGAGCCGGAGGTCCGAGGCCACGGGCTGGTGCCGGGCGATGATGGTGACCGCCTGGTTTTCTATCTTAAGCTCCAGGGCGTCCACTTCCTGGTCCTTGGCGATCACCTCTTCCGCCTTGGCCTGGTTGCCTTCCACCAGGGCCTCCGTGGCCTTTTGGGTCATCTCCCGGACCAGGGAGAGCATCCTTAAGGTTTCCTCCACCAGTTCGTTTAGGGCTTTGTCCAGTACCTCGCGCATGCTACCTCCTTGCCTCAGTTTAGGGGAAGGGCCACACCAAAAACGTTCTCTGCCCCCTCCCTTCGGGCGTAAGCCTCTCCGCCCAGGCCCTGGGCGATCCGGCGCACCAGGTAAAGGCCCAGGCCCTGTCCGGCTCCTCCCTGGAACCCCCGGTGGCGGGGGAGGAAGAGGGGTTCGTAATCCGGAAGTTCCGGCCCATGGTCCCGCACCTCCACGAAAAGCCGCCCTCCCTCCTCCCGCGAGAGGAGGCGGATGGGGTCTTGCCCATACTTGAGGGCATTGTCCAGGAGGTTCAGGAGAATCTGGAAGAGGGCCTCGGGATCGGTGTGGGCGGTGTGGGGTAGGTGGACCTCCACCCGCCTGCCATGGAGCTTTTCCCTGAGGAGCTTTTCCAAGCGGGTCCAGAGGTCTTCCAGGGGGAAGGTGCGCTTGGGCCCGGGTTGCGTGAGGGAGAGGTCCCGTACCAACCGGGAGAGGCGGGCCACCTCCCCCTTGAGGAGGTCCAGCACCTCCTTTTCCTGGGAGGTCCTGGGGGTGAGGGCCTCGAGGAGGGGTCCCATCCCCGCCAGGGGGGTGCGGAGCTCGTGGGCCAGGGCCTGGGTGGCTTCCTCCAGGGCCTCCAGGCGCCGGTTTAGCTCGGTTTCGTCCAGGAGGTAGAGCCTGCCGGGAAGGGCCCTGACCCTCAGGGTGCGGCTTCGCACCTCCAGGGTGCGCTCCCCCCCATGGAGGGCCAGGGCCTCGAGGCGGTGGTCGCGGAGGGCCAGGAGGAGGGGCCGGCCCACCACCTTTTCCCGGCTCACCTGCAAAAGCTCCTCCGCCTTGGGGTTCAGGTAGAGGACGTGTCTTTCCCGGTGTAGGACCAGACCCTCCAGGGCTTCCTCCCAGGCCTCGGCCAGAAGTTCCCTCACCCTTCCTCCTTGGGCTTTGCCTCCTCCGGGGCCATCCTGAAGCGGTACCCCATGCCCCGCACGGTTTCCAGAAAGCGGGGGGCCTTGGGATCCTCTCCCAGCTTTTCCCGGAGCTGGAGCACGTGCTGGTCCACCGTTCTCGGGGTGCCCAGGTAGTCATGGCCCCATACCGCTTCCAAGAGCTCCTCCCGGGAGTAGACCCGGCCCGGGCGCTGGGCCAGGAAGGCCAGGAGCTCAAACTCCCGCCGGGTTAGGGGCAGGGGGTTTCCGTCCAGGCTGGCCTCCTTGCGCTCCAGGTCCAGGAGAAGGGGCCCGTGCCGGAGCACCTTCCGCTTGCCCGAGCGCCGCAGGAGGGCCTCGAGGCGGGCCAAAAGCTCCTCGGTGGCGAAGGGTTTGACCAGGTAGTCGTCGGCCCCGCGGGAAAGCCCCTCCACCCGGTCCCGCACCTCGGCCCTGGCGGTGAGCATGAGGACAGGAAGGTCAGGGTAAGGTCCTTGGCGCATCCTTTCCAAAAGCCTGGTTCCTGGTTCGTCGGGGAGCATCCAGTCCAGGACCACGGCTTCGGCCTCCTGCAACCTTGGCCAGGCTTCCTGGGCGGTGGCGGCTTCCAGCACCCTGTGCCCGGCTTTCTCCAGGGCCAGCCTCACCCCTAACCGCACCGCGGGCTCGTCCTCCACCACAAGGACCGTGGCCACGCCTTTAGTCTAGCCCGGGCCCTGTCAGAGGAAGGTCAGGGCCTTTGCTTGACAGCTCTCCTTGGCCCATGCTACCCTGCAAAAGGCCTGGGGGCGGCTAGCTCAGCGGAAGAGCGCTCGCCTCACACGCGAGAGGTCGTAGGTTCAAGTCCTACGCCGCCCACCACGATGGAAACACAAAACTTCCCCCCTCGGTAGCGAGGGGGGAAGATGCTTTGGGGGCTTAAGGGGGGGCAGCGAGGCCCTCAACGCCAGCAACATCCTTAGCGGGATGCCAAACGCGGTTTTCCCCTCAAGAAGTGCCGATTACACCGCAAAGAGCCTCGTGGGGGCACTCCAGGTGGAGTTCTACCTGTCCAGGGCCCGGTACGCTGCCACCGCTCCCAGGGCTCCCAGGATGGGGAAAAGGGCGGGGACCAGGAGGTAGGAGTTGGCCGCACCCTCCACCCCAAGGATCCAGGCCAAAAACCTGGGGGCAAGGTCCCGGGCAGGATTTAAGGCGAAGCCCCCGGGTCCTCCCAAACCGTACCCCACCGCTGCCACGGTGAGGGCCAGCCAAAGGGCCACGATGCGCCCGTCCTTTCCTGCCGCCAGGATCACGCTCATGAGGGCGAAGGTACCCAGGGTTTCCGCCACCGCCGGGCCGCTAAAGGTGTAGAGGGCCTGGGGTTCCGTGCGGAGGAAACCCGGTCCCGTGCTGAACACGTTGGGCATTCCCTGGGCCAGGAGGCCTTCCCGGTAGGCGAAAAAGGCTCCTAGGGCCCCCAGTAGCCCACCCAGAAACTGGGCCGCCAGGTACAAGGGCACAAGACGCCAGGGAAAGAGGCGTCCTGCAGCCAGGGCCAAGGTAACCGCAGGGTTGAGATGGGCCCCGGAAAGGGAGCGGCTGGCCAGTACTCCCACCAGCACCGCCAGGCCCGAGCCCAGGGCCAGGGCGTCGTAGCCGTAGGCCCCCGGGGAAAGCCGGGGTGCGAGAACCGCATTGGCGGCGCTTCCCACGGTGAGGAGGACCAGAAGAAAGGTCCCCAACACCTCCCCTGCAAACCCTCTACCAACGATGCGCATCATGGTGGCCTCCCCAAAGCACCTCCTCGTCCTTTGGGGTCAGGAGGAAGCTGTTGCGATCGTCCCGGATCTGGCGCTTCAGCACCCGGAGGACCCGCTTTTTGCCTTCCTTGTCCAGGATGGGGAAGAGCAGTTCAAACCGGCTTTGGAAGTTCCGGGGCATGGCGTCGGCGCTGGTGAGGTAGACCCTCCAGTCTCCCTCTCCCCGGAAGGCGGCCACCCGGGCGTGCTCCAGGAAGCGGCCCACCAGGCTTTTGGCCCGGAAGGCGGGGTGAAGGAGGGTGAGGGTGCTCCGCACCAGGAGGTCCACCCGGGCTCCCGCCTCCGCCGCCTGGACCAAGGCCTTTAGGACCGCGGGGTCCGTGAGGTGGTTGAACTTCAGGATGACCCGTCCCTTGGGATGGGCCTCTTTGGTGATCTCTTCCACCAGGAGGTTCCGGATGGCCTCCCCGGTGCGGAGGAGGGAGAGGGCGAGGGGAGGCTGGAGAGGGAGGTCCTTTGGGCCCGGGCCCTGCGGGGGGAACCCTTCCCCGGGATGGCTGGCCCACAGGGCCTGGAAGAAGGCGTGCACCTCCCGCACCAGCTCCTGCCGACCCGTGAAGAGGGAGAAATCGGTGTAGAGGCGGCCGTTTTGCGGGTTGTAGTTGCCGGTTCCCAGGTGGGCGTACCCCTTTCCCTTGTGGGTGAGAAGGAGAAGGGCCTTGGCGTGCACCTTGCGCTCGGGTAGGGGAAGCACCTCCACCCCAGCCCGGAGGAAGCGCAGGTACCAGTGGAGGTTCAAGAGCTCGTCGAAGCGGGCCCGCCCCTCGAGGAGCACGTGCACCTTCTTCCCCGCCCGCGCCGCCTGGATGAGGGCCTCCGCCAGGGGGTTTTCCTCCCCGATGCGGTACAGGGTGGCCCAGACCTCCTTCACCTCGGGGGAGAGGGCCTCCTGGGCAAAGCGCTCCACGGCGGCGTAGTCGGCGAAGGGGTGGTAAAGGAGGAGGTCCTTTCGCTCCAGGTGGGCCAGGGGCTTTTTCAGGAAGGCCCGGGGCCGCTCGGGTTTGAGGGGATGGAAGCGCCACTCCTTGGGGCCCTCGGCCACCAGCCTTTCCACCAGGGTGAGGTTCAGGGGCGGGGGCAGGAGGAGGACCTCTTCCGGGATGAGCTCCAGGGTCTGCCGAAGCTGCTCCAGCCAGGCCTCCGGGAAGCCCTCCTCCGCCACCAGCAAGGTGGCCACCCCCTCCTGGCGCCCTTCCAGGGACTGGGCCAGCTCGTCCCAGTCCGCCCGGGCCCGCTCGCTTTCCAGCAGGCGCAGCACCCTGAGCTCGTAGAGGGGGGAGGGCTCGGGCAGGAAGAGGTCGCTTCGGGCGCGCATCAGGGCTCCCAGGCGCACGTAGGTTCCGTCCCGCCCGGGGACGGAAAGGAGGCGGGGGAGGTCCTGGGGCAGGCGCACCAAATACGCCTCCGAGGCGAAGTAGAGGGCCCCGTGGGAGAGGTCGGAGGCGGCCTCCCAGGGGATGAGGTCCGTGCGGGGAGCCACCACCTCCGCCAAGTAGACCCGGAAGTAGAGCCAGTCCTCCTCGTCCAGGTCCTGGGGCTCCCGGACCTGGAGATGGGGACGGGCCTCCTCGAGCAGGGCCTGGTAGCGCTGGTAGGCCAGCCTGGCCTGGGCATAGGCCTCCTCTAGCAAGGCCCGGTGGTCCTGGCTTCCCCGCCTTTCCCAAAAGGGTTTGGCGATGCGGGCGGCGAAGAACTCGTCCAGGTTGCGGTTCCAGATGGCGAGAAAGCGCATCCTCTCCAGAAGGGGAAAGTCGGGCCTCTCCGTCTGCAGGAGGACCCGGCGGTTAAACTGGAGCCAGCTGGCCTCGGGCAGGAGGTGCATTTGCTAAAGATTACGCCCTACGAACGTCAGAAGGAGGTCAAGTCCCGCTCCCTGGCCATCATGGACCTGGGCTCGGGTACCTTCCGCCTGGTGGTGTACCAGTACGAGCCCGGCCTCTCCTTCCACCTGGCGGACGAGCTGCGGGAGCCCGTGGCCCTGGGGGAGGGGCTTAGCCGGGGGTGGATCAATCCCCAGGCCCTGGAGCGGGGCAGGAAGGCCCTGAGGGCCTTTGCCGATTTCCTCCGGGCGGTGGCCCCGGAGGAGGTGCGCATCCTGGCCACCAGCGCCATCCGGGACAGCGAAAACGGCCGGGAGATCCTGGAGGAGGCCCTGGCCCTGGGGCTTTCCCCAAGCCTCCTTTCCGGGGAGGAGGAGGCCCGTCTCGGGGTGCTGGCGGTGGCCAACGCCCTGCCCCTGGAGGACGCCCTGGTGGTGGACCAGGGTGGGGGCAGCGCCCAGGTTTCCCGGATGCAGGGGCGCCGTTTCCTATGGGGCAGGGCCCTTCCCCTAGGGGCCTTGCGCCTCAGCGAGGGCTTTTTGGCCACCGATCCGCCTGCCAAGGCGGAGGTCAGGGCCCTGGAGCGGGCGGTGGCCTCCCACCTCGAGGCCCTCCCCCTCGAGCCCGGCCTGCCCCTGGTGGGCCTGGGGGGGAATGTGCGGGCGGTGGCCCGGTTGCACCAGAAAAGGCGGGGCTATCCCCTGGACCTCGTGCACGGTTATCACCTCCCTCGGGAGGGGGTGGAGGAGCTTTACGAGGACGTGCTAGGCTTGAGCCTGAAGGCCCGCTTGGAACTCCCCGGGCTCCAGCCGGACCGGGCCAGGACCCTCCCCGCCACCCTGGCCTTCCTCCGCACCCTCCTGCGCCATACCCGGGCCCCGGGCCTGTGGCTGAGCGGCATGGGGATCCGGGAGGGGGCCCTCTTCCAGCACCTCTGGCCCCCGCCCCACCTCCTCCCCGACCCCCGGGCCTTTGCCGTGGAGAACCTCTTCCGCCGCTACCCCTTCCGCCCGGACCACCGGGAGCGGGTGAAGGCCTTGGCCCTGGCCTTGTACCAGGGGCTTCTCCCCCTCCACCGCTACGGCCCGGAGGAGGAGCACCTTCTCCTGGAGGCCGCCCACCTTCACGACATCGGCATGCACCTGGGTTACCACGAACACCACAAGCACGGGGCCTACCTGGTCCTCTCCGAGCCCCTCTTGGCCACGCCCCATCGGGAGCAGGCCCTTTTGGCCCTCCTGGTGCGCTACCACCGCCGGGGGAAGCCCTCCTTGGGGGGGTTCCGGGGCCTCATGGCCCGGGGGGACGGTAAGAGGCTTTTACGCCTGGCCGCCCTGCTCCGCCTGGCGGAGATGCTGGAACGCACCCGTTCTGGGCGGGTGAAGGGGGTCAGGGTGGAGCTGGGGGGGAGGGTGCGCTTGGCCTTGGAGGCGGAGGCGGACCCCTGGGTGGAGCGCCTGGAGGCGGAGAAGCAAGGGGAGCTGTTCCAGGAGGCCTTTGGGCTTCCCCTCGAGGTGGTGTGGAAGGGGTAGGGGCGGGAGGGATTTCCCTGGTCCTACCGCCTTGGCCGTGGAAGAATAGGGCTATGCCGGTCAGCCGCTATTACGATGTCAAGCGGGACGAGCGGGGCGAGCGTTACCTGGAGCCCTATGTTTCCGGTTTTCTTTTGCTGAGGCTTCCCCTCCTCAACAAGGGCACGGCCTTCACCGAGGAGGAGCGAAGAGCCCTGGGCCTCGAGGGCCTCCTCCCCCCCCATGTGAACACCCTGGAGGAGCAAAAGGAACGCGTCTACCGCCGCTACCGCCTCATCCAAAGCCCCCTGGAGAAGCACATCTATCTCCGCCACCTCCAGGACCGCAACGAGGTGCTCTTTTACGCCCTCTTGGTGGACCACCTGGAGGAGATGCTCCCCATCCTCTACACCCCCACGGTGGGGGAGGCGGTGCGGGAGTTCTCCCACATCTACCGCTACCCCCGGGGCTTCACCGCCAGCACCAAAAACATCCACCGCATCGAGGAGGCCCTGGCCAACGTGCCCCTGGAGGAGGTGCGCCTCATCGTGGCCACGGATTCCTCCGCCATCCTGGGGATCGGGGACCAGGGGTATGGGGGCATGGCCATCTCCATCGGGAAGCTCACCCTTTACACGGCTGCGGGGGGTGTGGGCCCCGACAAAACCCTTCCCGTGGAGCTGGACGTGGGCACGGACCGGGAGGACCTCCTCACGGATCCCCTTTACCTGGGGGTGCGGCACAAGCGCCTGAGGGGGGAGGAGTACTACCGCTTCCTGGACCGCTTCGTGGAGGCGGTGCGCAAGCGCTACCCCAAGGCCCTGATCCAGTGGGAGGACTTTGCCAAGGAGGCCGCCTTCACCGTGTTGGAGCGTTACCGCAAGGTGATCCCCTCCTTCAACGACGACATCCAGGGCACCGGGGCGGTAGCCCTGGCGGGGGTGCTGGCTGCCTGCCGCCTTAAGGGGGAAAAGCTTTCCCAGCAGGTGGTGGTGGTCTATGGCGCGGGCGCCGGGGGCATCGGGGTGGCTTGGGCCCTGCGGGAGGGCATGAGGCGGGAGGGCCTTTCCCCAGAGGAGGCCCGGGCCCGGGTTCTGGTGCTGGATTCCAGGGGCCTCCTGGTGGAAGGCCGAGGCATGGAGGCGTACAAGGAGCCCTACGCGCAAAGGCCTGAGCGGATTGCGGGGTGGGAGTTCGCTGGCCCTTACCCCAACCTCCTGGAGACCATCCGCCACGCCCGGGCCACCGTGCTCCTGGGCCTTTCCGGCCAGGGGGGGAGTTTCACCGAGCCGGTAGTGCGGGCCATGCTGGAAAACACTCCCCGCCCCGTGATCTTTCCCCTTTCCAACCCCACCTCCGCCTCCGAGGCCTTCCCCGACGACCTCATCTACTGGACGGAGGGAAGGGCCCTGGTGGCGGCGGGTAGCCCCTTCCCCCCCGTGGGCTACATGGGGAGGACCATTCCCATCGGCCAGGGGAACAACGCCTTCATCTTTCCCGGCCTCGGCCTGGGGGCGGTTTTGGCCCGGGCCCGCGAGGTGACGGACGGGATGGTGTTGGAGGCAGCCTACGCCCTTTACGACTACACGCGAAGCCATTTCCCCGAGCTCCTTTACCCCCCGGTGGCCCGGCTGCGGGAGGTATCCCCTTATGTGGCGGCCCGGGTGATGCAGAAGGCCCTCGAGGAGGGCGTGGCCGAGGAGGAGCGGGTGAAGGGGCTTTCCTTCAAGGGGCTTATGGAGTTCGTGCGGAGCCGTTTCTGGGAGCCCAAGTACCTCCCCTACCGTCCAGCCCCGGTAATCTAAGGGCATGGCCTGGCGGCTTTACGCCCTGGAGCTTTCCCACCTCGAGGGCCCGGGGAGTGGGGAAGCCCTCTCTGGGGCCACGGTTTGGGGCGCAGAGGAGGGCCACCCCGCCAGCTTCCATCCCCTGGAGGAGCCATGGGAGGCGAGAAGGGCCCGTCCCGTGCCCTGGCCCGAACCCCTTTACTTCGTGGACGGAAGGGAGCGGGTGGAGGCCCTCATTTCCGATGGCAGGAGGCTTGTGCTCCTGGGGTGTGTGGCCGCTGGGGCGGTGGTGTTTGCCCAGGGGGCCATGCGCCTTCTGGAGCCCAGGGTGCGCCGGGTGGGGGTGGGGTTGGAGGAGGCCTTGCACCTGGGGGATCTGGTGTACGAACCCCTGCCCCTGGAGGGGTCTAAAGGCCCGGAGGATCTCCTCACGGCCCTCCAGGAGGGCTTGCGGAGGGCCAGGGCCCACCTGGAGGAGGGGCTGGCGGGGACCCTCACGGGAGGCCTTCTCGTGGTGGATGGCCCCGTGCGCCTAAGGCGCGAAGGCCCGGTTTTGGGGTACATCAAGACCCACTGGGCCCACTACCTTCCCGAGGACAAGGAGGCCCTTTTGCCCCTCCTGAAGCCCGGGGAGCGCACCCCCATGTTTAGGGTGCGCCGGGAGGGACAGGAACTGGCCAGCTGGTATCTGCGCCTGCCCCTTCCCCCGGAGGGGGTGCGGCCGCCGGAAAGCGGGCTCCTACGGGTGGAAACCCCCCTGCAGGGGGATTTGGGCGCCCTGGCGGACCTATCCTTGAGCCTGTTTCCCGCCTTGGCCTCCCACCCGGTGAAGGACCCCAGGGCCCCGCAGAACCTTTTGCCCGTGGGGGGGCTTGAGCGGGAGTTGGCCCGGAGGATGGGGAGCCGGGAAGTGGTGGCCCGCATCCTGGCCCGGCATCTGGGAGGTGGTTGATGGAGCGTATCGGTGTGGTCTTGGGCAGGCGGGAGGCCACCCCCTTGGAGTTCTGGGTGGGGGTGGAGGGGGAGGGCCTGCTGCGCCTGGACGATCTGGTGGTGGTGGAGGGTTTCCACCCCAAGGTGGGCAAGGTCCGCTACTTCGGCATGGTGGACCTGGTGGCCAAGGCCCACGAGGGGGAAAGATTTGACACGGACGTCTTCTTGGCGGTGGGGGGGAAGATCCCCGTGAGCCTGGCCTACGTGGCCCACGTGAGCGTGACCCGCATCGTGCCCGAGGAGTTTTTCCCCCCTGATCCCGGTTCCCCCGTGTACCTGGCCCGGGGGGAGGACCTGGGGCTTGCCCTTTACTACGATGCCATGAAAAACCAAAGGGGAAGCACCAGGCTCCCCGTGGGGTTTTTGAAGAACGGGGAGGTGGCCTACCTCAACCTGGAGTTCCTGAACGGGGTGAAGGGGGGGCACGTGAACATCTCGGGCATCAGCGGGGTGGCGGCCAAGACCAGCTACGCCACCTTTCTCCTGAAGAGCCTGTTGGAAAGCGGGGTCCTCGAGGAGGCCCACCAGGCGCGGGTGCTCCTTTTCAACGTGAAAGGGGAGGACCTCCTCTTCCTGGACAAGCCCAACCTGCGGCTTTCCGAGGAGGCCAAGGAGGAGTACCACCGCCTGGGCCCTCCCCCCACCCCCTTTGGCAGCGTGCGCTTCCTGGCCCCGCCCAAGAAGGGAGGGGAGGGGATCCTCCCTGATGTGGAAACCCGCCTGGAGGGGGTAAAGGCCTACCACTGGGACCTGGTGCAGTTTGCAAAGAAGGGGCTTCTGCCCTTCCTCTTCACCGACAAGGGGGCCCTCACCAACCTGGGCTTCCTGGTGGCCCAGGTGACGGAGAAGTTGAGGCGGCTTGCGGAGGGGCAGAAGGGGCCCCACCTCCTGGTGGCGGACTGGCCCGCAGGGGAGCTTCCCGAAGAGGTCACCTTTGACGACCTGGGCAGGGTGCGATTGAAAAGCTTCCCCGACCTGGTGCGCTACCTGGAGTACAAGCTTTTGGGTCCAGAGACGGGGGAAGGGGAGGGGGATAAGACCTGGACCGCCCGCCAGGCCCGGGGGACCCTGGAGGCCTTCATCCGGCGCCTGCGCTCCAGCGTGGAGAACGTGGGCCACCTGGTCCGAGGGGACCGCAAGGGCAACCCCCCGGACCCCCTGGAAGGGGGGGAACAGGTCCACGTGGTGGACCTGGCCAAGCTCTCCCCCCAGGCCCAGATGTTCGTGGTGGGGAGCCTCCTTTCCGACCTCTTCGCCAAGAAGGAGCGGGGCCAGTACCGGGGCCGGGTCTTCGTGGTGCTGGATGAGCTCAACAAGTACGCCCCCCGGGACGAGGAGAGCCCCATCAAGGACGTGCTCCTGGACATCGCTGAACGGGGCCGCTCCCTGGGGGTGATCCTCATCGGGGCCCAGCAGACCGCCAGCGAGGTGGAGCGGAGGGTGGTGGGCAACGCCGCCATCCGGGTGGTGGGAAGGCTGGATGCCGCCGAGGCCGAGCGGCCCGAGTACCGCTACCTCCCCACCTCCTTCCGGCAGCGGGCCCTGATCCTGCCCCAGGGGATGGTGATCCTGCACCAGCCGGAGATCCCCGTGCCCCTATTGGTGCGCTTCCCCTTCCCCGCCTGGGCCACCAAGCGGGAGGAGGTCCTCGAGGACAACTCCGCCGAGGCCTTGAGGAGGGAGTTCTTCTAGTAGGATGGGGCTGCCATGAAGAAGACCCCGCTTTACCCAGCCCACCTGCGCCACGGGGGGCGCATGGTGGAGTTTGCCGGCTACGCCCTTCCCCTGCAGTACACCTCCATCGTGGAGGAGCACCTGGCGGTGCGCCGGGGGGCGGGGCTTTTCGACGTGAGCCACATGGGGGAGTTCCTGATCCGGGGTGTTGAGGCCCTTGCCTTCCTCCAGTGGGCCACGGCCAACGATGCCGCCAAGCTCAAGGTGGGCCGGGCCCAGTACTCCATGCTCCCCAACCCTCGAGGGGGGGTGGTGGACGACATCTACCTGTACCGGATCGCCGAGGAGGAGTACCTCATGGTGGTCAACGCCGCCAACATCGCCAAGGACTGGGCCCACCTTAAGGAGCTCTCCCGAGGCTATTCCGTGGAGCTCACCGACCTCTCGGAGGAAACCGCCCTCTTGGCCTTGCAGGGTCCCCAGGCGGCCTCCCTCCTCCAGGGCTTGACCGAGGCGGATCTTTCCCTAACGAAAAAGAACCAGGTGTTTGGCGCCCGGGTGGCCGGCAGGCCTGCCCGTTTGGCCCGCACGGGGTATACGGGGGAGGATGGCTTTGAGCTCTTTCTGGCCCCCGAGGATGCCGAGGCCGTCTTTGAGGCCCTTCTAGAGGCGGGGGCGACCCCGGCGGGCCTGGGGGCCCGGGACACCCTGAGGCTGGAGGCGGGTTTCCCCCTCTATGGCCACGAGCTTACCGAGGACACCAATCCCCTTTGCACCCCCTGGGCCTGGGTGGTGAAGAGGGAGAAGGATTTCCTTGGCAAGGAGGCCATGCTGGCCGCACCCTGTGCCGAGAAGCTCATCGGCCTGGTGCTGGAGACGGGGATTCCCCGGGAGGGGTACAGGGTGTATTCCGGCGACCGGGAGGTGGGCCGGGTGACCAGCGGGGGTTACTCTCCCCTTTTGGAAAAGGGCATCGCCCTGGCCTATGTGGAAAAGGAGGCGGCGGAGCCCTTCCTCGTGGAGGTTCGGGGGCGCAAGGTGGGGGCTTCCCTTAGCCCATTGCCCTTTGTGCCGCTAAAATAGCGGGGGTTAGGAGGCGTTATGGACATACCCAAGGACCGCTTTTACACCAAGACCCACGAGTGGGCCCTGCCCGAAGGGGACACGGTTTTGGTGGGCATCACCGACTACGCCCAGGATGCCCTGGGGGACGTGGTGTACGTGGAGTTACCCGAGGTGGGGCGCAAGGTGGAGAAGGGCGAGGCGGTGGCCGTGGTGGAGAGCGTGAAGACCGCCTCCGATATCTATGCCCCGGTGTCGGGTGAGGTGGTGGAGGTGAACGCCGCTTTGGAGAAGACCCCGGAGCTCATCAACCAGGACCCCTATGGGGAGGGCTGGATCCTCCGCATCCGCCCCTTGGACATGGGGCACCTGGATGACCTGCTGGATGCGGCCGGCTACCAGGAGGTCTTGGAGAGGGAAGGGTAAGTTGGCGGGTATGGCGAGCCCTGGGCTTTGGGACGCCCGGAGGCCCTTAGCCGGGCGGCGGAGCCCTTGTGTGGCCCCGGGTCAAATGGCCCGGGGGTTTTGTTTAAGGATGGACCTATGGACTACACGCCCCATACCGAGGAAGAGATCCAGGCCATGCTGGAACGGGTGGGGGCCGGGAGCCTCGAGGACCTCTACCGGCACCTGCCCCAGGAGATCCTAAACCCCGAGATCTCCCTGCCCGAGCCCTTGCCGGAGTGGGCGGTGCTGGAGGAGCTTAGGCGGCTTGCGGGGAAAAACCAGCCTGCCTTCAAGGCCTTTTTGGGGGGTGGGGTTCGTAGCCACCACACCCCGCCCGTGGTCCAGGCCCTGGCGAGCCGGGGCGAGTTCTTGACCGCCTACACCCCTTACCAGCCGGAGGTGAGCCAGGGGGTTTTGCAGGCTACCTTTGAGTACCAGACCATGGTAGCGGAGCTTGCGGGCCTCGAGGTGGCCAACGCCTCCATGTACGACGGGGCCAGCGCCTTAGCGGAGGGGGTCCTTTTGGCCCTGAGGGAAACGGGAAGGATGCGGGTCCTGGTCTCCCAGGGGGTGCACCCGGAGTACCGGCAGGTGCTCAGGAGCTACCTGGAGGCGGTGGGGGCAGAGCTTTTCACCCTGCCCCTGGAGGGGGGGAGGACTCCTTTAGGGGAGGTGCCCGAGGGCACGGGGGCCGTGGTGGCCCAGCACCCCAACTACCTGGGGGCCTTGGAGGACCTCGCCCCCTGGGTTGAGCGGGCCCATGGGGCGGGGGCGCTTTTCGTGGTGGTGGCCGATCCCCTTTCCCTGGGGGTTTTGGAGCCCCCAGGGGCCTACGGGGCGGATATCGCCGTGGGGGACGGCCAGAGCTTGGGCCTGCCCATGGGGTTTGGCGGGCCCCACTTTGGGTACCTGGCCACGAGAAAGGCCTTCGTGCGCCAGGTGCCCGGGCGGCTGGTTTCGGAAACCGTGGACGCCGAGGGGAAGCGGGGGTATATCCTCACCCTCCAAGCCCGGGAGCAGTACATCCGCCGGGCCAAGGCCAAGAGCAACATCACCACCAACGCCCAGCTCACCGCCCTCATGGGGGCCATGTACCTGGCGGCCTTGGGGCCTTTGGGGCTTAAGGAGGTGGCCCTGAGGGGTGTGGCCATGGCCCATCGCCTCTGGGAGCTTCTTCTGGAGATACCAGGGGTGGAGCCCTTTACCCCAAAGCCCTTCTTCAACGAGTTTGCCCTCAGGCTCCCCAAAGACCCCCACGCGGTGCGGGAGGCTTTGGCGGCCAGGGGCTTCCACGCCGCCACCCCGGTGCCCAGGGAGTACGGAGAGAACCTGGCCCTGTTCGCCGCCACAGAGCTCCACCAGGAGGAGGATCTTCTGGCCCTTAAGGAGGCCATGTGGGAGGTGTTGGCATGAGCTACCCCTTGATTTTCGAACGAAGCCGCCGGGGAAGGCGGGGCCTCAGGCTGGTAAGGGAGACGCCGGAAGCCACCCGCTACATCCCGGAGGAGTTCCTGCGCAAGGCCCCACCCCGGCTTCCCGAGGTGGACGAGCTCACCCTGGTGCGCCATTACACGGGGCTTTCCCGCCGCCAGGTGGGGGTGGATACCACCTTCTATCCCTTGGGCAGCTGCACCATGAAGTACAACCCCAAGCTCCACGAGGAGGCGGTGCGGCTTTTCGCCCATCTGCACCCCTACCAGGACCCCAGGACCGCGCAAGGGGCCCTGGAGCTCATGTGGCAGCTGGGGGAGTACCTGAAGGCCCTCACGGGCATGGACGCCATCACCCTGGAGCCCGCCGCCGGGGCCCACGGGGAGCTCACCGGGATCCTCATCATCCGCGCCTACCACGAGGACCGGGGGGAGGGGAAGAAGAGGCGGCTGGTTTTGGTGCCGGATTCCGCCCACGGTTCCAACCCCGCCACCGCCAGCATGGCGGGCTACCAGGTGAGGGAGGTGCCCTCGGGAACGGATGGGGAGGTGGACCTCGAGGCCCTGAAGCGGGAGCTTGGCCCCCATGTGGCCGCCATCATGCTCACCAACCCCAACACCCTAGGCCTCTTTGAAAGGCGGATCCTGGAGATCTCCCGCCTGAGCAAGGAGGCGGGGGTGCAGCTTTACTACGACGGGGCCAACCTGAACGCCATCATGGGCTGGGCCCGGCCGGGGGACATGGGCTTTGACGTGGTGCACCTCAACCTGCATAAGACCTTCACCGTGCCCCACGGGGGGGGCGGGCCGGGCTCGGGGCCCGTGGGGGTGAAGGCCCATCTGGCCCCCTATCTCCCCGTACCCACGGTGGAGAGGGGGGAGGAAGGCTTCTACCTGAACTTTGACCTCCCCAAGAGCATCGGCCGGGTGCGCAGCTTCCACGGCAACTTCCTGGCCTTGGTGCGGGCCTGGGCATACATCCGCACCCTGGGCCTGGAGGGGCTGAAGAAGGCCGCGGCCCTTTCCGTGCTCAACGCCCGTTACCTGAAGGAGCTTCTAAAGGAAAAGGGTTACCGCGTCCCCTATGACGGGCCCTGCATGCACGAGTTCGTGGCCCAGCCCCCCCAGGGTTTCCGGGCCCTGGACCTGGCCAAGGGGCTTTTGGAGCTGGGCTTCCACCCGCCCACGGTGTACTTCCCTCTCATCGTTAAGGAGGCCCTGATGATCGAGCCCACGGAGACCGAGGCCAAGGAGACCCTCGAGGCCTTCGCCGAGGCCATGGGGGAGCTGTTGCAACGGCCCAAGGAGTGGCTGGAGGGGGCCCCCTACACCACCCCTGTGCGCAGGCTGGACGAGGTGCGGGCCAACAAGCACCCCAAGCTCACCTACTTTGACGGGGATTAAGGGAAAAGGGGGAGGGAGGCAAGGTCCCTCCCCCTCCTCAGGTTCTCTCTACTTTTCCACCGGCAGGTTGGCACCGGTCCAGGCCTTGAAGCCTCCCAGGATGCTTTTCACGTTGTACCCCTGGCCCCGCAGGTAGACCAGCCCCATGGCACCCCGGTGGCCGATGCCGCAGTAGATGATGATGGGCTTGCCCTTGGGGATTTCACCAAGGCGCTTGGGCAGCTCCCGAATGGGGATGTTGACCGCACCGGGGATACGGCCATCCTTGAACTCCGCGGGCTCCCGCACATCCAGGATGAAGACGTCCAGGGTGTCCATCATCTGCTTGGCGGCGGCGGGCTGGATGCCGTAGAAGTCCGCCGGCAAGGTGGCCAGGAAGTTCCCCACCTCCCGCACCGTGAGGGCGGAGAAGGTGGTGGTGGCCTGCGCCAAGACCGGAAGCACCAGGAGAAGCCCAAACCAAGCCAGTTTCCTCATGCCTTTCATCGCACACCTCCTTCATTCCTCAGGGGAGTACCTCCCCTAAAGGCCGAGTCCCTGCCACTGGCCCACGGCCACCAGGAGGGTTCTAAGCCCGGCGGCGGCCAAGAGGGCGGCCCAGGGGGCCAGGCTTTTCTTCCAAAAGGCCCCAAGCCCCAGGGCCAGGAGGAGGCCGTAGATGACCCCCCCTTCCTCCAGGAGGTGCGCCCGGCCCTCGAGGCTCAGGGTGAAGGGGTAAAGGAAGGCCAGGAGCAAGGATGCCCCCAGGAGGATGCGCAAGGGGTATAGGGCCCAAGGGCTTTTGAGGAGAACCGCTACCCCGAGCCCCAAGACCAAGGCGGTGAGGGGGAATAGGCCGGCCAACAGGGCGTTCCAAAGCGGCCGGTTCAGGTTTACCGCCAAGGCCATGCCGGGGTAGGCCAGGGCCACCAGGCTAAAGGCCAAAAGACCCCAGGCCAGGGGCTTGCGGGGTCCTCTCCCCAAGTAGAGGAGCCCGGCCGTGAGGAAGGAGAGGGCCAGGCCCCAGGACCCCCACCAGATGGGGCTTGCGGGGTGGAAGGAGAGGAAAAGCCACACGTGGCTGAAGCGGAAGCGGGCAGGGGATTCTGCCCAGAGCACGAACAGGTCCAGGGCGATCAGGACCAGGGCCCACAGGGTGTAGCGGCGGGCCTCCCCGTGGCCCCCTAGGTGGAGGAGGCTTGCCAGAAAGGCCATGCCCCCCGCCAGCCCCACCAGGATGAAGTGGAGAAGGTTGGTTCCATGCCAGAACTCGCCGGCATTGGGAAGGCCGTAGAACTCAGTCATGGTGCACCTCCCGTTCCCGGGTGAGCCCCTTCTTGGAAGGGGCGTTCAGGTAAAAGAGCTTGGGCCTGGTGCCGAGCTCGGGCCTCAGCACGTCCACCCGCTCAGCCTCCCTTAGGGCCTTGGACACCGGGCTTTCCGGATCCTCCAGATCCCCGAAGGTGCGGCAGAGGGTGGGGCAGGTTTCCACGCAGGCGGGAAGCCGGCCTTGCTCGATGCGGTGAGCGCAGAAGGTGCACTTGCTCACGTAGCCGCCGGGGTGCAGGTAACGGGCATCGTAGGGGCAGGCGGCGATGCAGGCCCCGCAGGCGATGCACTTTCTCGGATCCACCAGGACCAGGCCCTCTGGGGTTTGGTAACTGGCCCCCGTGGGGCAAACGGGTACGCAAGGGGGGTTTTCGCAGTGCAGGCACTGTTCGGGGCGGAACTCCACCACTAGGTCCGGGTAGGTACCCAGTTCCCGCTCCCGGATCCAGAGGTTAAAGACCCCTGGGGGGACCTCGTTTTCCATCTTGCAGGCCACGGCGCAGGCGGCACAGCCCACGCAGAGGCTAAGGTCGATGGCCATGGCGTACCGGGGCATCACATCCTCCTTTCGTCAAAGGGGCGCTTGGCCAGGGAGCTCAGGCTAGGCAACCGGGGCTTTTCCGCCTTCTCTAGCCTGACGAAGTTGATCCTGAGGCCTGCCCCTCCGGAGATGGGGTCCAGCTTGTACCGGGTTTGCAGGTAGTTGTCGGAGGCTCCGCGGCCGTGGGCTACCCGCATGAGGGGGGCCTTGTGGCCAAAGCCGTGGACCAGATATACGCAATCCTTCCGGATCCTCTCCGTGGCTTTGAGCCGTACCGGGCCTTCCCTTACCCCGTCCTGGTTTTCCAGGACCACGTAGTCCCCGTCCTTCAGACCAAGCTTTTGGGCTTCCTCCCGATGGATCCAGACCTCGTTTTCCGGGTCCATCTCCATGAGGACCCAGTTGTTTTGGGTCCGGGCAAAGGTGTGCACCGGGCTTCGGCCGTAAAGGAGGCGGTAGAAGCCAGGGGGCGGCTCTTCGGGGGGGGTGAAGACGGGCAAGGGGGGGTGGCCCGCCGCCTTGAAGGCCTGGCAGTAGAGTTCGATCTTCCCCGAGGCGGTGCCGAAGGGAAGCCGGCCTTCCTTTTCCCAATCCTCCAGCCAGGGCTTGCCCTTTTGCACCAGGGTGCCCATGCCCTTTAGGGTTTCCAGGTCAAGGCCGATGCTTTGGAGGCGGGTGTCCAGGTACTCCTCTATGGTCTGCCAGGGGAAGAACTCGCCCAGGCCCAGGCGGATCCCCAGCTCCCTGGCGATCCACCAACCGGGCTTGGTGTCGAAGAGGGGTTCGTGGGCGGGAACCCTGAGCTGGATGAAGGGGGTCTTGTGGGCTACGGCCACCAGGTCGTCGTAGCGCTCCAGATAAGTGGCCTCGGGCAGGATCACGTCGGCCCACATCACGTGCTCCTGGGGTAGCACGTCGATGGCCACGTAGAGGTCCAGGTTTCTCAGGGCCTCCTTGGTCCTGGGCACGTTGGGGATGGAGTGGAAGAGATTGATGCCGTAGGC
Organism: Thermus neutrinimicus; assembly: GCF_022760955.1. Classification (NCBI taxonomy): domain Bacteria; kingdom Thermotogati; phylum Deinococcota; class Deinococci; order Thermales; family Thermaceae; genus Thermus; species Thermus neutrinimicus. Next base: position 214,215 of record NZ_JAKTNU010000002.1, on the reverse strand, counting down.
GATGAGCCCCTTGATGGGGTAGGGCTCGCCGGTGATCATGGGCTCGATGAGCTCCTGGATGGCGGTGGTGCGGGCGAAGAACTTGCCCTTGTCGGCTCGGGGCCGGAACCCCTCTGGCTCGTGGTCCCCGCCGGCGGGACCGGAGCAGCCTCCCGCTGCGGGCTCCAGGGGAAGGGGTGGGGTGGGGTACTTCTCCAGGTAGGGGTTTTGGGCGATGTAAAACCCTCCTTTGCGCCCGTAGTTGCCCAGGAGGACGTTCACGTAGTAGAGGGCCATCATCCGGTAGGTGTCGTCCCCGTACCAGACGGTGTGCCGGGTGGGGGGCAGGACTGCCTGGGGCTTGTGGGCCGCCATCTCCCGGGCCACCTGGCGGATGGTTTCGGCGGGGATCTCCGTGTGCTTTTCCGCCCACTCGGGGGTAAAGTCCCTCACGTGGGCCTGGAGTTCCTCGAAGCCCGTGGTGTACTTGGCCACGTACTCCTTGTCGTAGAGATCCTCGTAGATGAGGACGTGGATCCAGGCCAGGAGCAAGGCGGTGTCGGTGCCCGGCTTGATGGGAAGCCAGAGATGGGCCTTGGCGGCAGCGGTGGAGAAGCGGGGGTCCACCACCACCACCTTGGCTCCCCGTTTCAGGGCTAAGGCGAAGTCCTGGAGCTGGGTGTTGTGGGTATCCTCCCCTATATGGTGGCCGATGAGGACGATGTAGCGGGCGTTTTCCCAGTCGATGGGTTCATGCCCGCCGATGGGCCGGCCAAAGATCCACTGGGAGGCCACCTCCCGGGGGGCGGTGCAGATGGCCACTGAGGGCTTGGCGGCGTTGGGGCTGCCCCAGGCGGCGGGAAGGAAGTCCACGAACCAAGAATCCCCGGTGCCGTGGCCAAAGAAGGCGATGGCCTCGGGGCCGTATTCCTCTTTGATCTTTAGCATCCTTTCTGCCACGTGGTCCAGGGCTTCCTCCCAGGTGGCTACCCGGTACTTGCCCTCTCCCCGCCGGCTTCCCTCCACCCGGATCAGGGGGCGCTTGAGCCGGTCGGGGTCGTAGGTGGTCTGGGGCATGCCTTGCCCTCGAGGACAAAGCCGGCCCCGGCTTTTGGGATTGGCCTCGTAGCCTTCCACCTTGTAGACCCGGTTGCCCACCGCGTGGGCCACGATCCCGCACCGCCAGAAGCACCCTTCGCAGATCTGGTAAACGCTTCGTACCTCTCCCCGGTACCAAGGGGTCTTAAGGGCCTTGGCGGGGCCACTGCCCCTTAGGGCCAGGGCACCTGCGGCCAGGGTGCTAAGCTTGAGAAACTCCCGTCTTTGCATGGATGGCCTCCTGTAAAAGCTCCACCAAGGTGGCGTAAAACCCCGTGGGGTCGTGGGTTTTCACCTGGGGGGCGAAGCGGTCCAGCCAGGGCTTTAGGAACTCCCGGGCGAGCCTTTTTGCCAGATGGGGCTTTTTATCCGCCAAGAGGGCGATGGCCTCCCCGATGGCGGCGATGTGGTCGGGCAGGTCCCGCCAGGTGGCCTGCACCTCGAGGCCCCCTTCCAAATAAAGCTCCTGGAGGCGGTGGAAGGAGGGGCCGAAGAGTTCCCCGTCCAGGGCATAGCCCGCGTAGGGGGGGGCGGGAAGCCCCTCGGGGTGGGTGACGAAGAGGGCGGTGTAGGCGGCCTGGAGTTCCCTGGGGGCCACCTTGGGCAGGGTCACGGGGTGGCCGGTAAGTTCCTCCAGGGCTTCCTCCAGGGTGCCCGCGTAAAGCTCCCGGAAAAGGGCTTCCCCCGGCGGGGAGAAGAAGCTTGCCGTGACCCAGCCCAGGAGTTCCATGCCTTACCTCCTGGGCTTAGGGTAGAGCTTGCTCCCTCTTTCACGAGACAGAGGGTTTTACCCGTTCCTGTCGGAGGATTTCCTAAGGCAAATGTCCTTGGGAAGAATGTCCCAAGAAGGGTTTTGGGCAGAGGCTTCCCCCTGTTTTCCGGGGCAGTTTTTCTTTGGGCCCCTTCCGGGGAGGATTTTGGGGAATGCCAGGGCTGGGTGGCCTTAGGCCAGGCCCTGTTCCCGGGCCCAGCGCACCAGGTCGGGAGTATCCAGGAGGCCTAGCTTGTTCAGGGCCCGCCCCTTGTAGGTGGAGGCGGTCTTTACGGAAATCCCCAGGTGCTTGGCTACCTGGGAGAGGGTGTACCCCTGGGCCAAAAGGACTACCACCGCCCGCTCCCTTTCGGAGAGGGCCTCGGGACCTGGCTCCGCCTGCCCCTGCAAAAGAGCCTCGGTCAGGCTGGGGTGGAGGTAGCGGAGGCCCTTTCCCAGACGCTCCAGGGCCTCTAGAAGGTCTTGGTCTAAGGCGTGTTTGGGCAGGTACCCCTTGGCTCCCAGGGCGAAGGCCCGGGCCACGTAGGCAGGTTCGTCGTGCATGGAAACCACCAGGACCTTGGCCCTTTGGGCCAGGTGGGGGAGGGCCTCGAGGCCCCCCATGCCCGGCAGGTTTAGATCCAAAAGGACCACCTCGGCTTCCCAAGGGGTGGCCAGGGCCTCCTCCGCCCGGGCGAACTCCGCCGCCACCTGGTGGCCACCTTCTTCCAAAAGAAGGCGTAACCCTTTGCGCACCAGGTGGTGGTCCTCCACCAGCACCACCCTCATAGGGGTACCCCGAACTCCACCTCTGTGCCCTGACCAGGCTTGCTGCGCAGGGCAAAGCTTCCCCCCAGGCTTTGGATGCGTTCCTGCATGCCCAAAAGCCCCACGGATGGAGGGGTTATTTCGGGATCGAAGCCCCGGCCGTCGTCCTTCACCAAGCCGAAGAGGCGGTCTCCCTCTTGCCAAAGGCGCACGGATACCCGCTGGGCTTGGGCGTGGCGCAGGACATTGGTCAGGGCCTCCTGCACCACGCGGAAGAGGGCCACCTCCTTCTCCTTGGGGAGGTGGAGCAGGTTCAGCTGGGCCTCCACCTGAAGGCCGTGCTTGCTGTATTCCTCCAGGTAACGCAAAAGGGCTTCCTTAAGTCCCAGGTCGTCCAAAAGCGGCATGCGGAGTTCCCGGGAAAGCCTCCGCACCTCCTCGAGGGCCTCCGCCACCCGTTTGCGGGCCTCGGGGAGCTCCTCGGGGCGCTTTTCCGCCACCTTCAGGGTGAGGAGGGCGGCGGTGAGAAGGCTTCCCACCCCATCGTGAAGCTCCCGGCCCACCCGGCGCCTTTCCTCTTCCTGGGCAACCAATAGCTTCCCCGCAAGCTCCAGCCCTGGGCGCCTAAGGGCCAGAAGGAGGAGGGAAGGGAGGGCCTCGGGTATTTCTCGGCCTTCCTGAAGGCTCAACACCATCACCGCCAGGGTCTTCCCCCCCTGCGTCACCGGGAGGGCCACGAAGGATCCCTCCTGCACCGCCTCTTTCCGCCTCAGGGCCTCCTCGGCCAGGAGGCGGGAGCGGGCCACCAGGGGACAGGTGGTCCGGCAGGCCTGCATTTGAAAAAGGGAGAGGCCCTCGCCCACCCAGTAGGCTTCCCCACATCGGATCACCCCGGCCTCCTCCAGGGCAGCCAGGGCCCGGCGGAAGATTTCCTGCCTTCCCCGGGCTCCCACCAAGGCCTCGGCCAAGCGTGCGCAGTCCACGATTCCAGCCTACCCGGGTTCCTTGGGGAAGGATGTCCCCGGAAGGGAAGGGCCACCTAGAGGCCAAAGAAGGCCCGGGCCGAGGCCACATCCTGGGCGATCTGGGCCTTGAGCTCCTCGAGGCTTTCGAAGCGCCTCTCCTCCCGCAGGCGCTTGAGGAAGGACAGGCGCATCTCCTCCCCGTAAAGCTCCCCGGCAAAGCCCAGAAGGTGCACCTCCAGCCTCCTTTCCATGCCGTTTACCGTGGGCCTGGTGCCCACGTTGGCCACCCCTCTGTGGCGGCCAAAGGATCCCTGGGCCTCCACCGCAAACACCCCTGGCGGGAGGATCTTCTGCGGATGGACGGCCAGGTTGGCGGTGGGAAAGCCCAGTCTCCTCCCCAGCTTGTCCCCTTCCACCACCACCCCATAGGCCCCATAGGGCCGGCCCAGAAGGTGGCGGGCCTCCTCCACCCGGCCCTCTTGCAAAAGGGCACGGATGCGGCTGCTCTTCACCGGTTCCCCTCCCAGGGTTAGAAGGGGAACGGTGCGTACCGGGGCCACCTGGGCCAGATCCTCCGGGCCACCGCCCCGGCCCTTGCCAAATCGGAAGTCTTCCCCCACATAGATGCGGCTGGCTCCAAGCCTTCTGAGGTCCTCCAGGAACTCCCCCGCCTCCCTTTGGGCAAAGGTTTCGTTGAAGGCCACCGCCAGGATCAGCTCCACCCCGAGGGCCCTGAGGGCCTCCACCTTCTCCGTTAGGTCCATCAGGAACCCTTCTCCCCGGGTGAAGACCTTGGTGGGAGGGTCAAAGGTGTAGACCAGGAGGGGCTGGTGGAGGCTTTTGGCCTCGGCCAGGGCCTGGTGGAGAAGGTGCTGATGGCCCAGGTGCACCCCGTCAAAGGAGCCCACCGCCACCACCTTGGCCCCCTGGGGAACGTCAGCGACCTCGGAGAAAAGCATGGTAGTAGAGCACGCCCACCAGGCCGGTGGCGGAAAACTCCACCTCGCCCTTCTGGTGCATCTCTAAGGCCTTTTCCGGCTCCAGCCAGACCACCTGGATCTCCTCGTCTTCGTCCGGGGTGGCCTGGGCCTCCCTCAGGTTGCTGGCCAGGAAGACGTGGGTCTTTTCGTCGGTGAAGCCCGGGGAGACGTAGTAGCTGAAAAGGGGCGCAAGATCCCCCGCAAGCCCGGTTTCCTCGGCCAGCTCCCGGCGGGCAGCCTCCAGGGGGTCCTCTCCGGGTTCTATGAGCCCTGCGGGGATCTCCAGAGGAGCGAGTCCCACCGCCGGGCGGTGCTGGCGCACGAAGAGCATCCTTCCGTCCCGCACGGCTACGATGGCCACCGCGGGCTTGTGTTCTACAATCTCATAGCGGCCCTCTAAGGCCAGGTTCAGGATGCGGCCCCGGTAGAGGTAGGTGCGGCTCACGCTCCCATGTTAAGGCCAATGGCCCCGGGGGACATCCCCCGGGGCCACCGCAGGGGGATCACTCTAGGGCGTTCAGGGTGGCCAGGAGGACGGCGCGGGTGTAGGTGGGGTTGTGCACGCCCTTGGAGCCGTCGTTCTCCAAGAGCAGGTAGTTCCAACTGGCCCGGACGATGGGGTCCTTGGTGGGGAAGACCGGCTGGCCCTTTTCGTCCCGGATGTCCCCAAGCTGGCTGTGGAGCACGGTGCCGTCGGTGAGCGTCATCTTGAAGGCGATCTGCCCGGCGATGGAAACGATCTCTACCCGGTAAACCGGGGCCTTTACCGGGGTGTTGGGGATGAACTGGCCGGTTTCGGGGTGGTAGGCCCGCACGGTCTTGATGCGGTCCCTAACTGCAAGTACCCGGGCGTTTACCTTGCTGCGCAGTAGGGAGAGGAGGTGGGCGGTGTTTTCCTGGACCATTTCCTTGGTGTACTTGGCGCCGTGACAGGAGGCGCAGAGGTTTTCCGGGGTCTTGAAGGTGTGGCTGGAATACTCCCCGGTCCCCGCCAGGCTCATGTGGCAGGTGGAGCAGGCGTTCCCGGTGAAGAAGGCGTGGGGGTTGGGCCACTCCTTGGAGTCGTCTACGAAGAAGGCGTTTTTGCCCAGGATCACGTCCCCTTGACTCGAGGCATGGGGGTAGGTGTAGCGGCCTGGGTCCTCGGTGTTCCAGGCGATGCGGCCGTTTCGGCTGTTGTGGCAGGTGATGCACAGGGCGGCGTTGCCCACGGCCGTGGCCTTAAACCCCGAGGGAAGTATGGGGGTGTCGTTGGCCAGGCGCAGATCCCCGTCCTCGTCATGGCAGGCCTTGCAGGTGACGGGCTTCACCTGATCCCTGGTCAGGCCCAGGGATTTGAGGTAGTCCACAGTGGCCGGCTTGCCGTCCGGGCCCACCAGGTTCCCGGGGTTGCCCTTTTTGAGCTGATCCAGCCAGGCGATGAAGCCCTGCTCACTGTGGCAACGGGCGCAGTGGGCGGCGGCCTCGGCCCGGGCTTCCACCGTGGCCACGCTCAGGGTTTTGGCCCCCATCACCCCGTTGTTGTGGGCGCTTTGCTCCCACTCCTTTTGGATGGCCTCCTTGTTGGACAAGGCCACCATCAGACCAAGGGCCAGCAGGGCCAGTAGGGCTCTTTTCATAAAGCCACCTCCTTACAAGGATAGTTCACACCCCTGTTAGCGCTTAAGTCAAGGGTAATATGTCCTGGAAAGCGGGGTAGAGGGGGGTTTCCTCGAGCCCACCCGATGAGGGCTTGGGTAGGCCCAGCGGGTATACTGACGGCGTGTATGGGGTGTTGGTGTGGCCTCCGGAGGACCTGAGGCGTTTTTTGGAGGAGCTTCAGGCCTCCCATGGGATCAGGGGCTTCGGCCCCCCGCACCTTAACCTGCGCCAGCCCTTTGATTGGCCCTACGAGGAGGAGGCCCTGAAGATCGCCCTTGCGGGGATTCTTCGGGGCCATGCCCCCTTTCGCCTGCGCCTCGGGGGGTGGGGGTATTTCCCCCAGGGGGTGGTCTACCTGAGGGCCTACGGGGGTACCCCCTTCCGGCGCCTCTACCACGCCCTGGAGCCCTTGGCCCCGCCCCTGAAGGAGATCGAGGGGCCCAGCTACCTACCCCACATCACCTTGGCCCTGGGGCTATCCGAGGAGGAGGCGAGGAGGCTGGCAAAAGAGCTTCCTCCATCCCCGAGGCGCTCCTTTTGGGTGAGGGAGGTGGCCTTGGTGCGGGACGAGAACGAGGGCCACCTCCAGGAGGTGGCCCGTTTTCCCCTCGCCCTTGGCTAATCCAGGAAGTCCCTGAGCTTCCGGGTGCGGGACTCGTGGTACTTGAGTTTCCTCAGGGCCTTGTTCTCAATCTGGCGGATCCGCTCCCGGGTGACCCCGAAGTAGGCCCCCACCTCCTCGAGGGTGTGCTCCCGCCCGTCGATCAGCCCTTTGCGGAGCTTCAGCACCATGGCCTCGCGTTCGGAGAGCTTGGAAAGGGCCTTTTCCAGCTCCTCCGCCAGGAGGCTCTGGGCGGCGGCGTCCACGGGGGAGGGAAGGTTCTCGTCGGGGATGAAGTCCCCGTAGAAGCTGTCCTTCTCGTCCCCAATGGGGGTTTCCAGGGAAACGGGTTCCTGGGCGATCTTGAGGGTCTCCTCCACCCGCTTGGCGTCCCAGCCCGGGCCCATGGCCTCAGCGATCTCCTCGTAGGTGGGCTCGCGGCCCAGTTCCTGTTGGAGGGTGCGGGCGGTGCGGGAGAGCTTGTTGATGGTCTCCACCATGTGGACGGGGATGCGGATAGTGCGGGCCTGGTCGGCGATGGCTCGGTTGATGGCCTGGCGGATCCACCAGGTGGCGTAGGTGGAGAACTTAAAGCGCCGCTTGTACTCGAACTTTTCCACGGCCCGGATGAGGCCTTGGTTACCTTCCTGGATCAGATCCAGGAATGAGAGCCCGCGGCCGGTGTACTTTTTGGCGATGGACACCACCAGCCTCAGGTTGGCCTCTATGAGGTGTTGCCTGGCGGCCTCCCCCTCGCGGGCGAGGTGCAGGTAGCGCTTAAGCTCCTTGGGAAGGCTTTTGAGCTTTTGGTCAATCTCCTCCACCGTCTTGGGGTCCAGCCTCTCCTTTAGGCCGGGGATCTGGGCGACGCGGGCCGTCCCCAGGATCTTGGCCCGCACCACCTCCCGGATCAGGTCCTGGTCCAGCCCCGTGGCCTCGGAGAGCTTTTTGATGGCCTCCATCCCCTCCTCCACCTTCCTGGCCAGCTCGATCTCCTCCTCCAAGGTGAGGAGGGGGACCTGGCCGATCTCGTGCAGGTACTGGCGCACGGGATCGGAGGTGGAAACCTTGGGCAGGGCGAGCTCCTCCTCTTCCTCGAAGAGCTCCTCTTCCACCCCGCCCAGGTAGTCCGGGGAGGGACCTTCCCCGGGGAGGAGGAGGTCGTCGGCTTCCAGGTAGCCCTCGTCCGCTATGGGATCCAAGGGCTCGTCCAGGAAGATCTCGGGGGCAAGGTCGGGCTCCTCCGCCTCCAGGTGGGGTTCCTCCAAGGCCTCCTCGAGGGGGCTTGGGAGGGAATCCTGGGCCACGGCCGCTACCTCCTCCTCAGGAGGGGTTTCCCCGTCTGCCTCCAGGGGGGCCGGTGGGGCCTTCTTCCGGTTTTTGGAGGTGTCTCCCTTAGACCCCGCCTTGGGGATTTTTTCCGTGGCGGTGGCGGGTTCTTGGGTCTGGAGGGCCACCTTTTCCTCTTCGTGAGCGGCAACCTGCTTCACCTTGCTCTTGGTCTTCTTCAACGCAGACCTCCCTCCTTGGGGTTTTCATCCCCGTTTGGCCTTCTCGGCGAAAAGCACCTTGTACTCCCTCACCAAAAGCGTCCTGAAAGCGCCAAAGCGCTCTTCCAGTAGGGGTTCGTACTTGAGAAAGGGGTTTGCCACCAGGAAAAACCCACCGCCCGGCTTCAGCCGGGCCGCCGCCGCTTCCACGAAGGCCTGGGCCACATCCAGGATGACCGCTCCCCCCACGTGAAAGGGGGGATTCGTAACTATGATGTCAAATACCTCGCCTTCTGTCAAGGCCTCGTCCACGTCGGAGTGGAGCACCCGGGCGGTAAGGCGGTTTTCCGCCAGGCTCCTTTCCAAGGAAAGGACCGAGACCAGGTCGTCCTCGAGGGCCGTCACCTCCCCCCCAAGCCGGGCCAGGGGCAGGGTGAGGGCTCCGTAGCCTGCCCCCAGGTCCAGGATGCGCCTGCCCTGGATGCCTTCCCGGCCCACCTCCCCCAGCAGGGCTTCCAGGAGAAGCACCGAGGCCCTGTCCACCTTCCCTGCGGAAAAGACCCCAGGAAGGTGAAAGAAGGCCAAGGCCTCCCCCAAAAGCCTTGCCTGGAACTGGTGCCAGAGGGGAGGTAGGGGTGGCGCTTCCCGTTCCTTTTCCAAAAGGGCCACCCGCACCGGGCCCACCCGCTTTAGGACCGTGCCGTAGCCCAGAAGGGCCTGGGCCTCCTTGAAGTAGCGCTCAAAGCCCTTGTTCTTGTCCCCAGCCAGGTAGGCCCGCCCCCCCATCCTCAAGGCCCGGGCGGCAGCCGCCAAGGTGGCCTGCACGTAGGCGGTGCCCCGGCCTGCGGGCAGGGCCAGGACCACCAGGTCGAAGGCGTTTTCCTCCGCCTCCCAAGGAGGGGCCAGGCGGGCCTCGAGGCCGCTGGCCTGAAGGCAACGGAAGGCGGCCCTGGAGGTTTCCAGTCTCGCCACCTCCATCCGGCCCTCCAGGGGCAGGCTGGCCAGACCCACCCCGGGATTCAGGTCCAAGGCTCTTTGGCCAAAGGGGGCCACGGCGGCCTGGAGGGCCTCGTAAACCGGGTCCCGGTACCCCCGGGCCCCCGGCTTCACGTAAAGCACCCCCCCGGGCCGGGGCAGGGGGGTGAGGCGGTGGTACTCCGCTAGGGTCATGCCCACACGCCAAGGATACGGGGCTTGGGGTGAAGGGGCAAATGTGATACTATTCCTTTTCAAGCCGCCCCTTGGGCGGAAAGGAGGCAAGCGTGTCCCTGGTCGTGCAAAAATATGGCGGCACCTCCGTGGGCGACCTGGAGCGCATCCACAAGGTGGCCCAGCGCATCGCCCATTACCGGGAAAAGGGGCATAGGCTGGCGGTGGTGGTTTCCGCCATGGGCCACACCACCGACGAGCTCATCGCCCTGGCCAAGCGGGTGAACCCGAGACCGCCCTTCCGGGAGCTGGACCTCCTCACCACCACCGGGGAGCAGGTTTCCGTGGCCCTCCTTTCCATGCAGCTTTGGGCCATGGGCATCCCGGCTAAGGGTTTTGTGCAACACCAGATTGGCATCGTCACGGATGGCCGCTTTGGCGATGCCCGGATCCTCGAGGTGAACCCTAGCCGCATTCAGGAGGTTTTGGAAGGAGGGTATGTGGCGGTGATCGCCGGTTTCATGGGCACCACCCCCGAGGGGGAGATCACCACCTTGGGCCGGGGGGGGTCGGACACCACCGCCGTGGCCATCGCCGCTGCCCTGGGGGCCAAGGAGTGCGAGATCTACACGGACACGGAAGGGGTTTACACCACGGACCCCCACCTGATTCCCGAGGCCCGGAAGCTGGAGGTGATCGGCTACGACCAGATGCTGGAGATGGCTGCCCTGGGGGCCAGGGTCCTTCACCCCCGGGCGGTGTACTATGCCAAGCGTTACGGGGTGGTGCTCCACGTGCGCTCCAGCTTCTCCTATAACCCCGGTACCCTGGTGAAGGAGGTCAACATGGAAATGGGCAAGGTGGTGACGGGTGTGGCCCTGGATCTGGACCACGCCCAGATCGGTCTTATCGGTATCCCCGACCAGCCGGGGATCGCCGCCAAGGTCTTCCAGGCCCTGGCCGAGCGGGGTATTGCCGTGGACATGATCATCCAGGGGGTTCCCGGGCACGATCCCTCCCGGCAGCAGATGGCCTTCACCGTGAAGAAGGATTTCGCCCAGGAGGCCCTCGAGGCCCTAGAGCCTGTTTTGGCCGAGATCGGGGGAGAGGCCCTTCTCCGCCCCGATATCGCCAAGGTGTCCATCGTGGGGGTGGGCCTGGCCTCGGCCCCGGAGATCCCGGCCAGGATGTTCCAGGCGGTGGCCTCCACCGGGGCCAACATCGAGATGATCGCCACCAGCGAGGTGCGCATCTCCGTCATCATCCCCGCCCAGTACGCGGAGGCCGCCTTAAAGGCGGTGCACCAGGCCTTCGAGCTGGATAGGCCCTAATGGAAAGGCACTTCCTTTCCTGGGAGGGGCTCCTTCGCCTGGTTCGCCATCTGGCCGGTAGGCTTCAGGAGGAGGAGTTTGACCTCATCCTGGGGATCGCCCGGGGTGGGCTCATCCCCACCGCCCTTCTGGCCCAGGCCCTGGGGGCTCGGGACATCCTCACGGCGGCGGTGATGTTCTACGAGGGGGAGGAAACCCTTCCTGAGCCCGTGTTCTTGCAGTTTCCGCCGGACCCGTTGCTTTTCGGCAAGCGGGTTCTGGTGGTGGATGACGTATGGGATTCGGGGCGGACGGCCCTGGCGGTGAAGGCCAGGGTCCGGCAGGCGGGCGGGTTTCCCCTGGTGGCCACCCTGCACTTCAAGCCCGGCCGAAACCGGGTGCCGGACCAACCCGACGTGTACGCGGAGGCCACGGAGGCCTGGGTGGTCTATCCCTGGGCCCCGGAGGTCTGGCCCAAAACCTGACCCCGCCCAGGCCAAAGGCCTGGGCGGAGGTCCGGCCAGGCCCTAGATTAGCCCTAGGGCCTTCACCTGTTCCATCTCGTCCAGAAGCTCCTTTGCGGTGATCTCCATCCGCTTCCTGGCGAAGTCGCCTATCTCCAGGCCCTGGACGATCTCATACCGCCCGTCCTTCGCGGTGACGGGGAAGGAGTAGACGATCCCCTCGGGAACCCCGTAGGCGCCATCCGACGGGATGGCCATGGAAACCCAGTCCCCTTCAGGGGTGCCCAGGGCCCAGTCGCGGATGTGCTCGATGGCGGCGTTGGCGGCGCTGGCGGCGCTGGAGGCTCCCCGGGCCTGGATGATGGCCGCTCCCCTTTGGGCCACGGTGGGGATGAACTCCTTCTCGTACCACTCCATGTCCACCAGCTCCAAGGCGGGTTTCCCGTCCACTTCCGCGTGGAAGAGGTCGGGGAACATGGTGGAGGAGTGGTTGCCCCACACGGCGATGCGGCGGATCCGGTCCACGGGGACCCCCGTCTTCTTGGAAAGCTGGGCCTTGGCCCGGTTGTGGTCCAGCCGGGTCATGGCGGTGAAGTTCTTCGGGTCAAGGCCCTGTGCGTTTTTGTAGGCGATGAGGGCGTTGGTGTTGGCGGGGTTGCCCACCACCAGGACCTTGACGTCCCGCTTGGCCACCTCGGCCAGGGCCCGTCCCTGTTCGGTGAAGATCCTGCCGTTCATCTCCAGGAGGTCACGGCGTTCCATGCCTGCCTTCCTGGGGGCCGCCCCCACCAAAAGGGCGTAGTCGGCGTCCTTAAAGGCCACCTTGGGATCATCCGTGGCCACGATCCCCGCCAAAAGGGGGAAGGCGCAGTCCTCCAGCTCCATGATGACGCCGTCCAGGGCTCTCAGGGCCTGGGGAATCTCCAGGAGCTGAAGGATCACGGGCTGGTCCTTCCCCAGCATTTCGCCTGCGGCGATGCGGAAAAGAAGGCTGTAACCGATCTGGCCTGCAGCGCCGGTGACCGCCACACGAACCGGGCTTTTCATCCTTTACCTCCTTGGGCCCATGCCCAGGAGGATTTTACCCTAAAGCTTCCGGTAGATGCGCCGTTCCGCCTCTATGGCCTGGTCCAGTTCCTGGATTTCCCGCAGAATCTCTAGGCTGGGATTGCGGCTGAGCTCCTCCTTCAGCCTGGTCCGACGCTCCAGGTAGTAGGCTTCCCGCAGGCGGGCCAGGGTTTTCTCCAGGATCTCGGGGAATCGGGGCTCGTCCACAGGGGGAACCAGCATGAGCCTTTCCAGGAGGATGCCCCCCGCCTCCTTGCGGCTTAGCACCTGGCGCAGGTAGTCCCGGCGGGGTTCGCGGCTGGCCAGCTCCAGGAACTCGGAGAGCAAGGAGCCTTCCGGGGGCCAGACGTGGAGGGCCGTGTGGTGCACCCACTGGGCGAAGCGCTCCTCCGGCAGGGAGAGGAGGAGGGCTATCACGTCCAGCTCCAAAAGGAGCACCCGGTTTTTGGGCTCGGCCTTGGGGGGTTGGGGGGGTGGGCGCCGGCCCCGCTTGAGGCTGGCCAGGTAGTCCTCCAGCTGGCCCAGGGGAAGGCCCAACCGCTCCATCACCAGGGCCTTGAGGCGGTCGGCCACGGGGTCGAAGGGCTCGGGGGAGAGCATCCTGGGGGTGAGGGCCTCCAGGACCTTTCGTTTGTGCTCGGGACGGGTCAGGTCCAGGCCCCGGGTGGCCTCCTGGAAGCGGAACTCCACCTCGGGAAGGGCTTCTTCAAGGGCCTTCTGGAAGAGGGCCGGGCCCTCGGGGAGGAGGAGAAGCTCCCCGGGGTCCTTGCTTGGCAGGCGCACCGCATAGAAGAGGAATTTCCGGGCCAAGGAGAGGTCCAGGCTCTGCAGGGTGGCCCTCTGCCCGGCCTCGTCCGAGTCAAAGGCCAGGTAGACCTCCTTCACCTCCTGCATCTCCAAAAGGCGGGCCTGGTCCTCGGAAAGCCCCGAGCCCAAGACCGCCACCGCCTCGGTGAAGCCCATCTGGTGCAGGGCGATGGCATCAAAAAGCCCCTCCACCACGATGGCCCGTCCCTGGCGTAGCTTGGCCTTGGCCTCCGGGTAGGCGAAAAGCACCTGCCGCTTGCGGAAGAGGGTGGTTTCCTGGGAGTTCAGGTACTTGGGGGTTTCCTCCCCCAGGGCCCTCCCCGTGAAGGCCACGATCCGGCCCAGGTGATCCTTGATGGGGAAGGTGATGCGGTTCCTAAAGCGGTCGTAGAAGCGCCCGTCCTTTTCCGCCAGGACCCCAGCCTTTAGGCCCTCCTCCGGGCTGATGCCGTGCCGGCTCAGGTGGGTGAGGAGGCCGTCCCCCCTGGCCGGGGCATAGCCCAGGCCAAAGCGGGCGAGGCTCTCCGGGGAAAGCCCCCGCCCCTTCAGGTACTCCTGGGCCTCGAGGGAGGCCTTAAGCCCCTCCAGGAAGTACTCCTGGGCCAGCTTTAGCACGTCCAGAAGCTCCCGGCGCTTGAGGGGGCTACCCGCCTTGGGGATCTCCACCCCCGCTTCCTCCGCCAGGCGCTCCAGGGCCCCCAGGAAGTCCAGGCCCTCGATCCTCTCCACGAAGGCGAAAAGGTCGCCTCCCGCCTTACAGCCGAAGCAGTGGAAGAGCCCCTTCTCCTCGTCCACGTAAAAGGAGGGGGTCTTCTCCTGGTGGAAGGGGCAGAGGCCTTTCCAGCGGCCGCGGCCTGCGGGCTTCAGGACCACGTACCGGGAAACCACCTCCTTTAGGGAGAGGCGGCGCTTGATGGCCTCTACCGCTTGTGCCGTGTCCATCCTGCCCCCCGCTTACGCCAAAGCCCGCGGACCCACCTTCCCAGGATACCGTAGCCGCGGAGGGTGCCCTCCGGCTCGCTTCCCGCCAGAAAGGCGTGCCAGACCTGGGTTAGGGGCACGGAAGGGGTGAAGCTTAGGAGGTGGTCCACCTTTTCCCCTTCCTCCCGGAGGAGCTGGGCCCTGAGGAGCCTGGCCACCTCCAGGTGCACCGCGAATCCCGTGCGGTGGGTCTGGTAGAGGAGGTACTGGGAGAGGGCCTGGGCCTTCCTGGGGGCCTTGGGCCACAGGTACAGGGCCAGGGAGGTGAGGGCCAGGTGGTAGACGTAGGGGTTGGAAAGCCGGCGCGCCTCCCGCAGGGCCTCCTTGAGGAGGGGGGTGGGGTCCAGGCTCCTCTGCCAGCGGTGGTGGGCCAGGGCCAGGATGCCCAGGCCCTTGCCGTCGGGGTGCTTCAGGGCTTCCTGGAAGAGGTCCTCCCGAAACTGCCCCTTGAGGGTCCAGGCGGAAAGCAGGGCTGCCGCCAGCCAGGGGTGGGAAGCCTCCCGGTAGACCCGCTCCCCTTCCTCCAGGGCCTGCCCCAGGCGGCCGGTTTCCAAAAGGAGGCGGAGCCGGGTGGCGTGGTAGCGGGTTTGGGCCTCCAGGTCCCCCTCGGGTTCTAAGGCCAAAAGGGCCTCCGCCTCCTCGTAGCGGCCCAGGTCCATGAGGAGGCCTGCCCTTAGGCTTAGCCGGTGGAGGCGTAGGGGGGCGGGGACCAGGGGATGGGGCTCGGTGAGCACTTCCAAGGCCCGCCGAGGCTGGAAGGCCCGCCACAGGGCCCCCGCCACCTGGAGGCGGGCCTGGGCCTCCTCCACGGGGTAGGGTTTGAGGCCCGGGAGGAGGGGAAGGAGGGCGAGGGGGTTTTGGGCCTGCCGGAAGGCTTGCAGGATGGGGTCTTGGGACCTGGGGCCCCCTGGGGCTTCCTCCCCTTGGCCCAAGGAGGCCTGGGCGTCCTGAAGCTCCTTTCCCAGGGCTTCCCGCCAGGGTGGGGGGGCGGCCTCGAGGGCCTTTTGGTAAAGGGGTATGGCCCGTTCCGGCCGGCCTTGTCGCCAAGCTTCCTGGGCCAGGAGCCTGAAGGCCTGGGCGGCCTCCCGCCCCCGCGCGGCCAGTTTTAGGTGAAGGGCCATGGGCCAGAAGGCTCCCCTCTCCCGGTAAAACCGGGCTGCCGCCCGGTGCCAGGCCTTGGCCTGCTCCTCAGGCACAAGGGTCCGGGCTGCTTCGACCACCTCGGGCAGGGGCCGGCCCCCTTGGGTGAGGCCCTCCTCCTCCAGGCGGGCGGCGGAGAAGGGGCCCGCCAGCTCCCCTAGGAGCTCCCTAAGGTGGTCTTCGCGCCGTTCCTCCTCGGGAAGGCTGGCCCGGGCTTCCTCCGTAATCCCCAGGATCAGAAGAGCCTGCCGCTCCGCCGGGGGTAGGGCGTCCAAGGCGGGTTGCAGGGCCAGGAGGGGGGGTGCCTTTAGACCCCCCACCTCCAGGGTGGGGTGAAAGAGGGGCCTCCGGCTTTCCACCAGGACCATCAGGTTGGGGAAGGGATGCCGGAGCAACTCCCGCAGGGTGCGGTCGGGGGCGTGGAGGTTTTTGGCTACCAGGAGCAGGGGATGGGGCAGGTTTTGCAAAATCCCCTTCCAGGCTTCCCTGATGGCCGCCTCCAGGGTCTCACGGTCCCAGGGGGGGCGGGCCACCCCCGCCAACCTAGCCCCTTCGGGGCCCGTTTCCTCGAGGCCCAGGCTGTACCTAAGGGCCAGGGAAAGCTCCGGGGGAAGCTCCGCCAGGGCCAGAAGGGCCTCCACCCGGCCAAAGGCCCGCTCCACCGCTTGGCGCAGGGTGGTGCGCAAGGGGGTTTCCGGACCCATGCGCTCCAGGACCACCGCGGGGTAAGGGGGGTTTTCCAGAAACTTCTCCAGGAGGAGGCTCTTCCCGCTCCCCGGGGGGCCCACCAGGTTGAGGCGGGCTGGGGGGTGGCGAAAGGTTTCCTGGAGAAGGCGGAGGAGGGCCTGGCCTTCCGGGCCCAGCTCCACCCGGACCGCCCTAACGCGAAAAACCTCCACCGCCCCTAAGCCCTTGGCCTCCCGAGGGCCCAGCCCCTCCGCCTCCACCCCCGGGGCCAGGGCCAGGGTTTGGGGTTCGGTGAGCACCTCCCCGGGGGAGGCCAGTTTGCTGAGCCTTTCCGCCAGGACCACCGCCGGGCCCACCGCGGTGGGCTCCCCCGCCTGGCCGTTTCCCAAAGGGGCCCAGAGCACCTCCCCGCTGGCCACCCCAGCCCGGGCGGGTAGGCTTGAGGTGCGCACCATCTCCAAGGCCGCCTCCAAAGCCCGCCAGGGTTCCTTTCCCCGGGCCCTAGGGGCCCCGAAGAGGACCAGGATCCCGTCCCCCAGGAAGCGGTGGACAAACCCCCCTTTGGCCCGGGCTACCCGGGCCGCCTCCTCCAGGGCCCCCTGCAGGTGGTGGTAGGCGGTCTGCAGGCCGGCCTGGAAGTGCCGGCTGGAGTCCACCAGGTCGTAGAAGAGGACGCTTACGTAACGTTTCTCCTCGGGCAGAAGGGCTCCCAGGGCCCGGCCGCAGGCCATGCAAAACCGAGCTTCGGGAGGGTTTTTCTGCCCGCACTCGCAGCGCATCTCACTCCCGGAAGAGCATCAGGGGGGGCCAGAGGAGGACCTCTGCCTCCTCGGGTAAGGGAACCTCCGCATAGACCAGCACGGGCACGGGGGCCTCGAGGAGGTAAAACCCTTCCCCCAAGGGGGTGGCCTTACCTCCCAGGCGGTAGCTGGCCCCTTCACGCCCCAAAAAGCCCTCCCCCTTCAGGGGCTTGGCCTGGCGCACCACCCCGTGCAGGAGCACCTGCACCACCCCCGTGGGCGCCGGGGGGGCTCCGCGGTCAAAGGCGTAGAGCATCTGGCCCCGCACCATGACCTCCAGCACGGGGCTTCCCCAAGGCTCCGGGAAGAGGTGGGCCTCCACGGCGTGGGCCCGGAAGCGGGCGAAGAAGGTTTCGGGGCTTTCCTCGATGGCGTGGCCTTTCGCCTGGCCCGGGGAAGGGGGAACCGGAGGGGGGTCCTGGGGGACCATGAGAAGAGTTTAGTGCAGGGTCCTTTGGGGAAGGGAGAGGGTGAGGCTGGCGGCCAACATAAGGGCTGCCTTTTTGTCCAGGTACTGGTTGCCGTTCCCGCACTTGGGGGAGAGGACGCAACGGGGACAACCCTCCTCGCAGGGGCAGCCCTTGAGGAGCTCCAAGGCGGACCGGATCCACTCGGGGAAGCGACGGGCTGCTTGCCGGGCGTAGCCCACACCCCCTGGGTAGCCGTCGTAGATGAAGATGGTGGGGCCGCTCCCCGAGGGCAGGGGCCTTGGGTAGAAGGGGTAGGAGAGGCCCCCGATATCCTGCCTTTCGGCCAGGACAAAGAGGGGTAGGAGGCCGATCATGGCGTGCTCCAGGGCATGGATGCCCCCGGGGATCTGGTGGGGAGGGACCACCAGGGGAGGGTGGAACCAGAGGGCCTCGGTGGGGAAAGAGATCTCGGGAAGCTCCAGGGGGATCTCCTCCAGGACGCCACCGGTGTAGAAGCGCTTCTTGGCGTAGGCCACCACCCTTTCCCTCAGCACCACCTTGCCCACCCAGACCCCATGGCCCACGGCCTCTCCCGCGAGGACCTCCAGGTCGGTTTCCACCCGGGGCTCGGTGTAGTAGTCCTCGAGGGCCGGAAGAAGCCAGATCTCGCGTTTTCCGTGGTCGATGTTGCGCACCAGGTAGCTCTCCCCCCCGTGCAGGTAGACCGCCCCGGGGTGGGCCTCCCAGTAGGCCTGGCGTTCGTCCAGATGGCCCAGGACCTCCCCCTCCGGTCCCCGCAGGGTGAAGGTGGCCCCCAGGCCCCGGAGGCTTAGGTCCCGGTGGGGGCGGCGCTTTGGTGTGTGGTAGCGGCCTTCCTTCTCCTCGAGTTCCGCCAAGGCCTCCGGGCAGAGCACCTCCTCCCGCACAAGGGGTTTTTCCCAGGCGGCGGCATGCAGGTGCAGGGGGCAGAGGACGGGGTTTTGGGGGTCGGCCACCGCCGCCTCCGGGGGGCTCCTGAGGAGAAGCTCGGGCCGATGGAGGAAGTACTCGTCCAAGGGATCCTCCCGGGGGATGTAGACCACCAGGGCCCTTCGCCTTCCCCTGCCTGCCCGGCCCGCCCGTTGCCAGAAGGCGGACACGGACCCCGGGTAGCCCACCAGGGCCACGGCGTCCAGCTCCCCGATGTCCACCCCCAGCTCCAAGGCGCTGGTGGAGACCAGGACCCGCACCTCCCCAGACTTCAAGCCCTCCTCCAGGCGGCGCCTTTCCTTGGCGGTGTAGCCCGCCCGGTAGGGGCGCACCTTGGGGTGGGCGGCGTAGCGGGCGATGAGCTCCGCGCTTTTCCGGGCGTTGGTGAAGATGATTCCCCTTAAACCCCCTTCCGCCAGGGCCCGGGCCAGGTAGGCGGCCTCCAGGAGGGGGCTTCGCCGCCTTTCCCCCTTGGCGTCCAGGGGCTTGGGAAGGAGCACCAGAAGCTCCCGCTCCGAGCGGGCCACCTCCTCCCTTAGCTCCACAAAGGGAAGGCCGGTGAGGGTTTGGGCGTGTTCCTTGGCGTTGCCGATGGTGGCGCTGGCGGCGATCACCTGGGGGTCTGCCCCATAGTGGCGGGCCAGGCGTAACAGGCGGAAGAGGACCAGGGCCACGTGGGTCCCGAAGACCCCTCGGTAGGCGTGAAGCTCGTCCAGGACCAGGTAGCGGAGGCGGGAGAGAAAGGGGGCGAACTCCCCGTGCCGGGGCAGGAGGCCAAAGTGGAGCATGTCGGGATTGCTGAGGAGGATTAGGCCCTCCCGCTTGGCCTTCCGCCGCACCTCCCCCCCGGTGTCCCCGTCGTAGGGGTAGATCCCCTTTACCCCCAGGGCCTCCCCCATGGCCTTAAGCCGCCTCAGCTGGTCGTGGGCCAGGGCCTTGGTGGGGAAGAGGAGAAGGCTCGTCTCCCCCTCCAAAGCCGCCTTGAGCACCGGCGCCTGAAAGACCAGGCTTTTCCCGGCGGCGGTGGAGTAGGCCATGACCACGTTTTTCCCCTCCTCCACGCGAAGGAGGGCTTCCTTCTGGTGGGCGAAGGGCTTCAGGCCCAAGGCCTCGAGGACCCCGGCGAAGACCCCCCGGTAGGGGACGGTCTTGGGAGGGATTTGGGGAAGGAGGCGGGCGAAGACGATCCGCCCCCGGAACTCCGGGTTGGCCTCCAGCCATTCCCGGTAGCTTTCCCATCCCCTCAGGGCCTCGGGCAGCACCCTCTCATTATGGCCTCTAAAGCTCCTTGACCCAGACCTCGTGGACCACGGGATGGCCGTGGTAGGGAGCCCAGAAGGGGCTGGCCCGCTTGGCGTAGAGGCGGAAGCCCAGGCTCTGGTAAAGCCTCCTGGCGGCGGCGTTGGCCCGGGTGGTGGAAAGCTGCACGCCCTTCACCCCCTTTTCCTTGAGGCATTCCAGGAACTCCGCCAGCAGGGCCTTTCCTATGCCCCTGCCCTGGGCTTTGGGGTCCACGGCGATGTGCAGGTGGGCGGGGTAAAGCCCCTTTGGGGCCTTGGGGCCCCGGTACAGGAGGAGCCTGAGGAGGTAGCGGAGGTGGGGTAGGGGCGGGCCGTAGCGCCCGAGGAGGAGTTTCAGGAGGAGGAGGGGCAGGCGGGGAAGGAGGTAAAGGGTAAGGGGAAGGTCTGAGCAGGCTCCCAGGATGTAGCCCAGGATCGCCCCTTCCTCCTCCGCCACCCGCTGGCAGCACCCCCGCCTGAGGTAGGGGGCCACGAAGAGCTCCCCCCATAGCTCCCGGCTGGGGAAGACGGAAGGCCCTGCCCGGCCCAGGAGGAGGGTTTCGTGGGAAAGCCGGGCGATGGCGGGGAGGTCCTTTTCCACCGCGGGGCGCAGGACCATAGGACCACTCTAGCCCGTAAAATGCCTTTCATGCGCCGCCTGGCCCCCTGGCAGTGGCTTCTTCTCCTTCTGGCCCTCTACCTGCTCTTGGCGGAGGCCCTTAGGCTTTGGCTCGGCCTCCTCTGGGCCGAGCGAGTGGGGCTCGTCCTGGCGGCCTTGGGGGTGTGGGCCTTCATCAACGGGCGCTTTATCTTTGCCTATTACCATGCCCTCTTCACCTCCTTTCGGGTGCGGAGGCTACCCCTAGCCCCAGAGCCAGGGCCAGGGGAACACCTTCTGGTCCTGGCCCCCCATCCCGATGACGAGGTGCTGGCGGCGGCGGGCCGGATGCGCCGCACCCTGGAGGCGGGAGGGCGGGTGAGCGTGGTCTACCTTACCTCGGGGGATGCCTTTGACCTGGCTGCGGGAAGCCCCTTGCCCTCCCGGGAGGCCATGCGCCGCCTGGCCCTAAGGCGCATGGTGGAGGCTTGGCGGGGCCTCGAGGCCCTGGGCCTTCCCCGGGATAGCGCCTATTTCCTCGGTTTCCCCGACCAGGGGCTTTTCGCCCTCTTCACCACCCACTACTACCTGCCCTACGAAAGCCCCTACACGGGGCTTAAGGCGGTGGCCTACCCTGGGTGTTACCGCCCGGGCCTCCCCTATACGGGCAAGGCCCTGGAGGCCACCCTGGTGGAGCTCCTTTCCTCCCTCAAGCCCACCCGCATCCTCCTGCCAAGCCCCCTGGATGCCCACCGGGACCATCAGGCCACGGGTTACTTCGGCATGCAGGCGGCGGCCTCCTTGGGCATGGAGGGCAGGCTGGAGTACTACCTCATCCATGGGGGGTACCAGTATCCCCTGCCCAAGGGCCTCCATCCCCGGCTTCCCCTTTACCCGCCCCCTAGGGGTAAGGGCCTTCCCTGGCGGCGCTTTCCCCTGGGGGAGGAGGAGGTGCGCCTCAAGGAAAAGGCCATCCGCGCCCACAGAAGCCAGATGCGCCTCCTGGGCCGCTTTCTTTTGGCCTTCGTGCGGCAGAACGAGCTCTATAGCCCCCTTCCCATCCCCGCCCGGGAGGCCCTAGCCCCGGAGGAGGAGGGGTGGGCCGTCCTCGAGGGGCGGGAGGTCCTCTAGGCTCTCCAGGCCGAACACCTCCAGGAAGCGCTCGGTGGTGCCGTAGAGCTTGGGCCGCCCCGGGGCGTCCTTTTCCCCCACCACCCGGATCAGGCTCCGTTCCAGGAGGCTTTCCAGCACGCCTTCCACGCTCTTCCCCCGCATGGCCTCCAGCTCCGCCCGGGCCACGGGCTGGTGGTAGGCGATGAGGGCCAGGACCTCCAGGGCCGCCTTGGAGAGGCGGGGAGGGCTGGGCTTAAGGACCCTTTCCACCGACTCCAGGGCGCTTTCGTGCACCAAAAGCCGCCATCCCCCCGCCACCCGTTCCAGGGCTATCCCCAGCTCCCCGTTCCTTAGGTCGGCCTCGAGGGCCTCGAGGGCACGGAGGAGGGTCTCCTCGGGGTAGCCCAAGGCCCGGAGCTCCTTCAGGGCCACGGGCCTGCCGGCGGCAAAGAGGACCGCGAGAAGCTCCGCCTTCAGGCTAGGCATCCTGGAGGTAGGGCAGAAGGGCTTCCTTAGGGATGGTCCCTTCCCTTAGCACCATTCCCGTGCGCAGGTCCACCACGCTGGAGGCCAAGCCCATGGCCTCCCCCGGGAAGACGTAGTCCACGGCAAAGGCCCGGGCCTCGGCCTCCGTGCGCACCGGGGGTTCTCCGCTCCTGTTGAGGCTGGTGGCGGCGGCATACCCCCCTATTCGGCGAAGAAGCTCCCTAAGAAGGGGATGGTCCGGCATCCTTAGGCCCACGGAACCATCCCGGCTGATCCAAGGGGGGATGTTTTGCCCCGGTACCACCACGGTGAGGCCCCCGGGCCAAAAGGCCTCCGCCAGGCGCAGGAACTTTTCCCTCAGGTCCTTAAGGTCCGCAAGCCTAAGGGCGCTTTCCAGGTCCGCCACCAACACCTGCAGGGGCTTCTCCTCCTCCCGTCCCTTAAGCGCGTAGATGCGCCGGCAGGCGGCCTCGTCCTCCATCCGGGCCAGCACCCCCCAGACGGTGTCGGTGGGAAAGGCCACCAGCCCCCCCCGCCCAAGGGTTTCCGCCGCTTCCTGCACCTTCTGGTATACTTCTACCATGCCAGTCTACCAGTATAAGGCCCGCGACCGCCAGGGCCGCCTGGTGGAGGCCACCATCGAGGCGGAGGACCTGCGCACCGCTGCCAGGCTCCTCAGGGACCGGGGACTTTTCGTGGCCGAGATCAAGGAGCCGGGGAAAGGCCTGCAGGCCGAGGTGCGCCTTCCTGCCCTGGAGAGGGGCCCTGGGCTCAAGGACCTGGCCATCTTCTCCCGGCAGCTGGCCACCATGCTGGGGGCAGGGCTTACGCTTTTGCAGTCCCTGGCCATCCTGGAAAGGCAGACTGAGAACAAGAAGTTCCGGGAGATCATCAAGAAGGTCCGCACCGACATTGAAGGGGGTATGGCCTTCTCCGATGCCCTGGCCAAGCACAAGCTCTTCTCCCGGCTGTACGTGAACCTGGTGCGGGCCGGGGAGACCTCGGGTGGGCTGGACGTGATCCTGGACCGCCTGGCCACCTTCCTGGAGAAGGACCTGGAGCTCAGGGGCAAGATCCGTAGCGCCATGACCTACCCCGCCATCGTCTTCGTCTTTGCCGTGGGCGTGGCCTACTTCCTCCTCACGGGCATCGTGCCCCAGTTCGCCCAGATCCTCACGGACCTGGGTTCGGAGCTTCCCCTTCTCACCCGCTTCCTCATCGCCCTTTCGGACTTCCTGCGGGCGGCCACGCTGCCTTTGGTGCTTTTGGCGGTGGTCCTCTTCTTCGTGTACCGCTGGTACTACGGGACCCCTCAGGGGCGGAAGGTGGTGGACCGGATCAAGCTCCGCGTACCCGTCTTCGGCAACCTCAACCGCAAGACCGCCGTGGCCCGCTTCTCCCGTACCCTGGCCCTCCTCCTTTCCAGCGGGGTGAACATCGTGGAGTCCTTGGACATCACCAAGGGGACGGCGGGCAACAGCGTGGTGGAGGAGATCGTGGACACGGCTAAGCTCAAGGTCCAGCAGGGGGAGCCTTTAAATCTCACCCTGGCCCAGCATCCCTTCGTTTTCCCCCCCATGGTGAGCTCCATGGTGGCCATCGGGGAGGAGACGGGGGCCCTGGACACCCTCCTTTCCAAGATCGCCGACTTCTACGAGCGGGAGGTGGATGAGGCGGTGGCCAGCCTCACCGCCGCCATAGAGCCCCTCATGATCATCTTCCTGGGCGTGATCGTGGGGATGATCGTGGCGGGGATGTTCCTGCCCCTCTTCAAGATCATCGGCACCCTTTCCGCGCAATAAGCCCTTCGGCCACCTCCGGGGGAACCGGCATCACGGAAAGCCGGTTCCCCTTTCGCACCAAGGGGTGGTCCTGGGGGAAGCAGGCCCTCAGCTCCTCCAGGGGGATGAGGGGCCAGGCCTCGAGGAACTCCACCTCCACCGTGTACCATCTGGGCTTGTCCCGGGTGGCCTTGGGGTCAAAGTAGGGGCTACCTGGTTCGAACTGGGTGGGGTCGGGGAGGAGGGTCCGCACCACCCGGCAGAGCCCGGCGATGCCTGGGGGGTTGGAGTTGGAATGGTAAAAGAAACAGAGATCCCCCACCTGCATCTGCATCAGGTAGTTCCGGGCCTGGTAGTTGCGCACCCCGTCCCAGATGGCCCTTCTTTCCCGTCTGAGGTCCAGGATGCTGTAGACCTCGGGTTCGGATTTCAGAAGCCAGTAGGCCATGGCCAAGAGTCTAAAGGAGGCTTTAGCCTGGGTAAAACCTTCCGGGAGGGTTTTGGGGAAGGATGGAAGCATGAGGGTCCTTCTTCCCCTCCTGTGGCTCCTTTCCGCCTGCACCCTGACCCTGGAGGCGGTCTACCCGGGGCACGGCATCACGGGCTTAAGGACACAGGATACCTACTGCACCGCAGGCAACACCCGGCTGGACTTCGCCTTTGACCTGGAGGGAAGGTTGGACGGGCTAGAGCTCCTCTTTCTGCCCGAAGGGTTTGCTCCCCACCAGGCGCGCCCGGGGGAGCGGTATGCCCTTTTGGCTCCCATCCATGCGGGGCGGGTGCAGGGCTTTTTGGAGGTGACCCCCGAGGGGGAGGTGCTGGCGGTGTCCCTCACCTCGCCGGGAAGCCTCTCCCTTGGGCCCCAGGGGATCATCGTGGAACCTTTGCCCCACCGAAGGCTCTGGTTGAGGGGATATACCGGGGGTCTAAGGGGGCCCTACGTGCGGGCGGCCAACCCCGTGCGCCCGGAGTCCTCTCCCCACTGCGACCCCACCTGGTAGCCTTAGGGCATGGGGGTCCGGAGGATACCTTCCCTGGCTGAGGCCGTCCGCTCCGAGCTCAAGGCCCTCTTTGGGCCCCGGGCGTTGCTTTCCCGCTCGGAAAAAGGGGTTTACCGCTACGACGCCATCCTGGTGGGGCCGGAGCCCTTGGCGGTGGTCCTGCCGGAATCCCGGGAGGAGGTCCAGGCCCTGGTGCGTCTGGCCCGGCGGCACGGCCTGCCCCTGGTGGCCCGGGGTGCGGGAAGCGGTTTGAGCGGCGGGGCGGTTCCCGAGGAGGGAGCCCTCGTGGTGGCCTTCACCCGCATGACCCGTCTGGAGCTGGACCCCGGGGGCCGCACCGCCTGGGCCGAGCCCGGGGTGACCACGGCCAGGGTTTCGGAGGAGGCCAGGCCCCACGGGCTTTTCTACCCCCCTGACCCCGCTTCCCTGCGCACCAGCACCCTGGGAGGGAACCTGGGGGAGAACGCCGGGGGGCCCCTTTGCTTCAAGTACGGGGTCACGGGGGACTATGTGCTGGAGCTGGAGTTCGTGGATGCCTGGGGCGAGGTCCACCGCCTGGGTCGCCAGGCCTACGACCTGCCAGGCCTTCTCATCGGTTCCGAGGGGACCCTGGGCCTCATCACGGGGGTGCGGGTGCGGCTTCTGCCCTTGCCCCGGTACCGGGCCACCCTGATGGCGGCCTTTTCCGAGGTGGGCGCCCTGGCGGAGGCGGTCTCCCAGGCCATCGCCCAGGGGGCAGTGCCCGCCAGGCTGGAGTTTTTGGACCCCACTTGCGTGAACGCCGTGGAGGACTACCTGGGCATGGGCCTTCCCCGGGGGCACGCCCTCCTCTTGGCGGAAACCGATGGGGACAGCCTCGAGGTGGTCCAGGAGGAGCTTTCCCTGGTGGAGGAAACCGCCAAAGGCCTTGGGGCCAGGGTGCAAAGGGCCCGGGACGAGGGGGAGGCCGAGGCCCTTTGGCGGGCCAGGCGGAGCGTGAGCCCGGCCTTGGGCCGCATCCGCCCCAAGCGGGTCAACGAGGACATCGCTGTGCCGAGAAGCCGTCTTCCCCAGGTGGTGCGGGAGATTTCCGCCTTGGGGGAGGCCTTTGGCCTGGTGGTGGCCCAGTTTGGCCACATCGGGGACGGAAACCTGCACCCCAACATCCTCTTTGACCCGAGGAGGGAAAGCGAGGAGCGGGTTTGGGAGCTGGCCCACGAGATCGCCCGGGTGGCCCTAAGGCATGGTGGGGTCCTTTCCGGGGAGCACGGGATCGGCCTCATGAAGCGGGAGTTCCTGAGGGAAGCGGTGGACGAGGCCACCCTCGAGGCCTTCCGCACGGTCAAGGCCACCCTGGATCCCCAGGGCATCCTGAACCCGGGAAAGCTCCTCCCCTAGTTCGGTTTTTTTTCACGGGGCTTTCACGGGAACCCGTCTACTCTGGAGGCATGGATGGCCGGGGCCGGTTCTTCTACCTTGCCAGCTGGGTGGGGATGGCCCTCGGCCTCCTGCTACAGGTGCGGCGGTTCCCACCCCAGGGCCCTGAGGTCTTTCTCTATGCCCTTCTCCTCCTCTGGGCCCTTTGGGCCATGCGCAAAGGGCCCAAGTCCGCACCCCGCCTTCTTCTCCACCCCTTGGGAGCGTACCTGCTCTTTGAGATGTGGCGGGTGGGGGAAGCCTGGCCCTTGGCCGGGTTCTTTGCCCCTGCCCTTTACTTGCTGGCGGGGTTCGCCTATCCTCCGTGGTCCTGGGGTTACCTCCTAGGGGCCTTGTGGGGCGGGGTTTTGGTGTTGGCTCCCGTGGTTTGGGGCCGGGGCCTGGACTTCTGGCCCCATTTTGCCGTGAGCCAGGCCATCCTCCTCTCCCTCACCTTTCTCTTAGCCCGCTTCCGGGAGCTTCACGGCCAGATCCGTTTCTGGCGGGAGCAGGCCCTCACCGATCCCCTGACCGGCCTGCCCAACCGCCGCGCCCTGGAGATGGCCATAGAGCGGGAGGCCGCCCGGGTGGACCGAGGGGAGAAGCCGTTTAGCTTGGTCCTTTTGGACCT
Source organism: Thermus neutrinimicus (assembly GCF_022760955.1). Classification (NCBI taxonomy): domain Bacteria; kingdom Thermotogati; phylum Deinococcota; class Deinococci; order Thermales; family Thermaceae; genus Thermus; species Thermus neutrinimicus. The sequence goes on along the minus strand of NZ_JAKTNU010000002.1, from coordinate 187,872 downwards.
GGACCACTTCAAGCGGGTGAACGACACCCAGGGCCACCAGGAAGGGGACCGGCTTCTGAAGGAGGTGGCCCAGTTCCTGATCGCCCACGTCCGCCACGGGGATTTGGTGGGGCGTTGGGGTGGGGAGGAGTTCGCCATCCTTCTCCCCCGCGCCGAGGAGGGGGAGGCCATGCGGGTAGCGGAGAGGCTCAGGGCGGAGCTTAGCCGCTTGGGCGTGTCGGGAAGCTTTGGGGTGGCGGTGTACCGGGGGGATGTGAAGGAGGTTTTCCAAAGGGCCGATAGTGCCCTGTACTTGGCCAAAAAGAGGGGCAGGAACCGGGTGGAGCGGGCTCCTTAGGGGATCCGGTACCCCACCTGGGAAAGCACCTCCCGGGCCTTTTCCCGCTCCTCCCGGCTGGCGAAGCCCAGGCGGATGGCCCCGGCCTCCTCCCGGATGGTGAGGACCTCGATGTCCTTGATGTTGACCCCGGCCTCCCCCAAGGCGGTGGCGATCCGGGCGATCTGGCCCGGGCGGTCTGGCACCTGGACCACCAGGTCGTGCATCTCGGGGAGGAGGCTTCGGCGCACGATGGGGAGGCTATCCCGGGTGCGCTTGGCTTCCTCCGCCGCCTGTAGCAGGGCCTCGGGTTCGTCCAGGAGCCCCTCCAGTTCCCAAAGGACCCCCCTCAGCTCCTCCATGGCCTCCCTGAGGGCTTCCTTGTTCTCCACCACCATGTCCCGGCTCATCCTGGGGGAGCCGGAGGCCACCCGGGTGAGGTCGCGGAATCCCCCGGCCGCCAAAAACATCAGGAGGTCCCGGTGGGGGCTATGGGCCACCAGGCGGTTCAGGGCCACCGCCAGGAGGTAGGGCAGGTGGGAGATGCGGGCCACCAAGTTGTCGTGAAGCTCCGGGGTCATCTCCAAGGGGTAGGCCCCCAGGGCCTCCACCAGCTTCCGGATTCCCTCCTTGGCCTGGGGGCTGGTCCGCCTTGTGGGGGTTAGGACCCAGATGGCGTTTTGCAGAAGGCCCGCGTGGGCGTTTTCCACCCCGGCCCGTTCGCTTCCCGCCATGGGGTGGCCCCCCAGGAAGTGGGGGAGGAGGCCTTCCAGGGCCCCCACCACCTGGGCCTTGACGCTACCCACGTCGGTCCAGAGGCTTTCCGGGTTGGCGAAGGGGGCCAGGGCCTTCCCCAGACCCACCAGGGCCCCCACGGGGGCCGCCAGGACGCCCAGCTCCAGCTCCCCTACCCAGGGGCCGGGCTCAGGGTGGATCCGGTCCGCCACCCCCAGGAAAAGGGCTTTTTCCAGGGCCTCGGGATCCTGGTCGTAGGCGTGGACCTCCTCGGCCAGGAAGCGTTCCTTTAGCCCCAGGGCCACGCTCCCGCCCAGAAGCCCCACACCGAAGATGCCCACCTTGGCGAAAAGCGGCTTCATCCCAGAACGGGAGCGGCGAGGGTTTTGCCCAGGGCCTCCACCAGGCGCCGGGCCTTGGCCATGAGCTCGGCGAACTCGTGCTCGTGGAGCTGCTGGGCGGCATCGGAAAGGGCCTTTTCCGGTTCGGGATGGGTTTCCACGATGAGGCCATCCGCCCCGGCGGCCAGACCCGCCAGGGCCAGGGGAATGACCCATTCCCGCCGGCCTGCGGGGTGGGAGGGGTCCACCCAGACGGGAAGGTGGGTAAGGCTCTTGAGCACGGGGATTGCGGAGACATCCAGGGTGTAGCGGGTGGCCTTCTCAAAGGTGCGGATGCCCCGCTCCACCAGGATGACCTGCATGTTGCCCCGGGAGAGGATGTACTCCGCGCTCATCAGGAACTCTTCCAGGGTCATGCTCATGCCCCGCTTGAGGAGGACGGGTTTCCCCGCCTCACCCACCGCCTGAAGCAGGGGGAAGTTCTGGGCGTTGCGGGCCCCCACCTGCAGCACGTCGGCATACTCCGCCACCAGCTCCACCTGGTCTGGGGATAAGACCTCGGTGACCACGGGAAGTCCCGTTTCCCGGCGGGCCTCCGCCAGGATCCTTAGGCCCTCCAGCCCCAGGCCCTGGAAGGCGTAGGGGCTAGTCCTGGGCTTGAAGGCTCCGCCCCGGAGCATGGCGGCCCCGTGGGCCTTCACGTAACGCGCCGCTTTCAGGGTCTGCTCCCTCGACTCCACCCCGCAAGGGCCTGCGGCCACGAGGACGTGGTCGCCTCCGGTTTTGCCGGTGGGAAACTCCAGGATGGTGGGGAAGGGTTGGACCTCGAGGCTCGCCAGCTTGTAGGGCTTGGAGATGGGAATGACGTCCGCTACCCCGGGAAGGGCCCGGAAGTGCTCCATCAGCTCCGGGGTGGGCCCCCGGCCGATGGCCCCCACCAGGGTGGTCTCCACCCCCCGGGAGATGTGGGGCCGGTAGCCCACCTTCTCGATCTCCCGGATCACCTCATCCAGCTCCGCATCCGTGTGTCCCCGCTTCATCACGATCAGCATCTTGGCCTCCCAAAAGCCTCGGGCGCCCCCTTTTTGGGGGCGCCCTCTTGCGAAAAACCCTATGCAGGCCGCAGGGCGCCCCCGGCGGGATAATAAAAGCCGAAGTGGCGCCCAAGGGTCCGCATATTGCCTCCAAGGATAGGGGAAGGGAAGGACGCTGTCAAGGGGCTTCGGGGTAGTAGGCAGGGACAAAGGAAAGGCCCAGGGCTTGGGCGAAGGCCTGTAGGCCCAGGCGGTCGGGCTCCTCCAGGTGGTAGCGGAAGTTCCACAGGTAGTGTTCCATAAGGGCAGGCTGGACTCCCAGCCGCCTGGCCTCGGCCTCGGCCACCTCCCCGAGCCGGGCAAGCCCCTGGCGCCGGGCCCGCCTTAAGGCCTGTACCAACTCCAGGGGGGGAGGGGTTTCCTTGCGGTAGGCCCAGACGGCGAAGACAAAGGGAAGGCGGGTGCGCTCGAACCAGAGCATGGAGAGATCCAGCACCTCCACCTCCCCAAAGCGGGTGGGCAGGGCGTGGGGGGTTTCGGGAAGGCGGTCCAGGAGGCTGGCGTAGGCCCTTATGGCCCTGTCGCCGATCAGCAGGACCCCGTCGTACTCCCGGAGGAGCTCAAGCCCCCCCTCCCGCTTCTCGTACTCGGGAAAGATCCCCCGTTCCCTCAGGAGGAGCTTAAGGAGCTCCACGCTGGTGGCGCTTTCCGCGGTGAGGGCGACCCTTCCCAGGTCTCTAAGCCTTCCCTTGTGGAACAGGTTCACGGAGTACACCCTCCCCAGCACGGCCACGGAGAAGTCGGGAAGAAGCCCGAGCTCCTCCTGGTGCTCCAGGTAGAAGTAGCTGGAAACCAGGGAAAGCCCCACCTCCCCCGAGAGCACCATGCGGTTGAGTTCCGCGGGGACCCCGTGGCGGAGGGTCCAGCCATGGGCTTCCAGGAAATGGTATAGGGGGGCGGTGTTGGCGTAGAGGGGAACCCCTAGGGAGTAGACCATCAGGCCTCTTGCGGAGCCCTGCCTTCCGCGGGTGCGGTGGCGCTCTCCCAGACCCGGATCTCCCGGTAAAGGGCGTCCCGTTCCACGGGGATCCGCCCCGCTTTGCGGATGATTTCCGCCAGCTCCCTCTTGGACAGCCCCTTGGGGGCAGGGCTTCCCGCCATGTGGACGATGCGCTCCTCGATCAGGGTGCCGTCGATGTCCGTGACCCCCCAGTCCAGGGAAACCTGGGCCAGCTCTGGGGTCAGGGTGGCCCAGTACCCCTTGATGTGGGGGATGTTGTCCAGGTAAAGGCGGGCCACGGCCAGGTTGCGGAGGTCGTCCAGACCCGTGGTGAACTCTCGCTTCCCTAGCTTCTTGGCCAGCAGGTTGCCGTCTGGCTGGAAGGCTAAGGGGATGAAGCTCATGAACCCCCCGGTTTCATCCTGGAGCTTGCGCAGGCGGTCCATGTGGTCCAGGCGCTCCTCGAGGGTCTCCATGTGCCCGTAGAGCATGGTGGCGTTGGTGGGGATGCCCAGTTGGTGGGCGGTCCGGTGGATCAAAAGCCACCCCTCCGCGGAGACCTTGGCCCGGGCGATCTCCTTGCGCACCCTCTCGGCGAAGATCTCCGCCCCGCCCCCCGGCATGGCGTCCAACCCCGCCTCCTTAAGGGCCAGAAGCACCTCCTTGTAGGGGAGGCGGGCGATCTTGGAGAAGTGGTGGATCTCCGCCGCCGTCCAGGCCTTCACCTGGACCCCGGGAAAGTTTTCCTTCAGGGCCCTAACCAGGTCCAGGTAGTAGGAAAAGGGTCTTTTGGGGTGGTGGCCCGCCGTCATGTGGATCTCCGTGAGGCCGGGCTGGTACCGCTCCCTTACCCAGGCCACCACCTCCTCCACGTCCCAGTCCCAGGCCCCCTCCTCCCCGAACCTTCTCTGGAAGGCACAGAAGGTACAGCCCACGTAGCAGATGTTGGTCTGGGAAACGCGGAGGGAGTGGACGAAGTAGGTCTTGTGCCCGTGTTTTTTCTCCCGCACCCGGTTGGCCAGGCGCATGAGGCCTGGGAGGTCTTGGGTTTGGTAGAGGATCAGCCCTTCGGCAAAGGTGAGGCGCTCGCCGGCCTCCACCTTCTCGGCGATGGGCCAGAGCTTGGGATCCCGGATGCCCTTCACGGGGAGGAGTCTACCCCTTCCCGGAACCTTTGGACTAGGGCTTCCACTTCCCTTCGCCTCCCCCCCACGCTCTTCCCCGGCAGAAGGCCCCGCAGGTAGCGATCGGTGAGGAGGAGGTCCACGTAGGGGTAGACGGTGGCGGCCATGACCGCGTCCAAAAGGTCGGAGGGCCGGGGTCTGCGGTCTAGGTCCGAGGCCATGCGGGCGAGGAGCTCGGCCAGGAGGCGCACGAAGGGCACCTCCTTGAGGCCGGTGCGCGCCCGGATCTCCTTCAGGGCCGCCTCGAGGGCCTCCCGGTAAGGCAGGCCCCGCAAGGCCTCGGGCAGGCCCTGGAAGGGGGAGAGGTCCGCAGGGGCTTCCCAGCTTCCCCCCCGCCAGAGGAAATCCTCCCGGGAAAGGCCCCGTGCCTGGCGCACGGCCACCTCCTGCCAGGGGCGCACCCAGTACCCCTGGGAAAGCTCGGAGAAGAGGTCCTGCAAGGCGGGGAGCAGGTAGCCTGCCTTTTCCTGGGGACCGCGGATGGGGAAGAGGGTTTCCAGCACGTGGAAGGGGCTGGGTGGGGCCAGGACCCGGCCCTTTAGGGCCAGGTAGAGCTCGCCGAAGGCCTCGTGCCCCCGTTGGCCCAGGCGGTGCTTGGCCATGCGGCTGGCGTGGTTTTGGTCCAGGTAGATGAGCAAACCCCTCAGTCTTTGGCCTTGGCCAGCCAAAGGGCGGAGGCCAGGAGGGCGACCCCGCCGGCGAAGAGGAGGAAATCCAAGGAGGTCTGGGGCTTGAAGGCCGAGGCCTTTTCAAAGAACTTCACCACCAGGATCATGACGATCACCTGGCCCAGCTTGCCCTTGAGGTCCGCCAGGCTTTCCACCGTGAGGACGTTTTCCAGGGGAAGCTCCAGCTTGCGGATGAAAAGCTCGAAAAGGCCCAGGCTGAAGATGAGGAAAACCGCGCTCAAGAGGGCCAGGTCCACGGCGCCCACCAGGACGGGGAGGGCTTCGTCCAAGGGTTTTTGCACCGCAAGGAGGGACTCCTCGAGGGCGTGCCAGGCAAAGTAGAGGGCCCCAAGGAGCATCCCCACCACGGGCAGGAGCATGAGCCAGCGCAAAGGGTAGACCAGGGTTTCCGGGCGCATGGGGAGATTTTAAGGCAGATAGGGAACCCCCGGAGAGGTACGGGTGGAGGCCCGTTCGATCAAGAGGGGCTCAAACCGCACCGTCCGGGGAGGGCCCGCATAGCCCTGCATCCTCTCCAGGAGGAGTTGGGCCGCCCTGGCCCCCATGGCCTCCACCGGCTGGGCGATGGTGGAAAGCCCCACCTCCTCGGTGAAGGGATGGCCGTCAAAGCCCAAAACCCGCACCTCCTTCCCCACGGTAAGCCCTAGCCTTTCCGCCTCCTCCAGGACGCCCAAGGCCACCTGGTCAGCCCCAGCGAAGACGTTGAGGGGTGGGGAGGCCTTCTCCAGGAAATAGCGGAGGGCTAGCCTCCCCCCTTCCTGGGAGAGCCGGGTGGTGTAGAGGTGCTCCTCGGGAAAGGGGCGGCCCGCCGCCTTGAGGGCTTCCCGGAAGCCGGCCAGGCGCTCGGCGAAGACCGTGTGGTGGAAGGCCCGGTCGGGCTCCTCCTCCACCTTCACGGCGAAGACGGGGCCGGGGAAGCGCGCCAGGTATTCCCCGGCCAGGTGGCCCCCCAGGGAGTTGTCCAGGTAGACGGAGTCGTACCGGGGGTTCTTGGCGTCCACCAGCACCACGGGGCGGTCGGTGGGGAGGCGGCCCCCCTCAAAGTGCTCGCTCAGGTCGTAGGAGGCCAGGATGAGGCCGTCGGTGAGGAAGGCCAGGGTGGAGCTTTCCAAGTACCGCCTGAGCCGAGCCTGGGAGAGGATGGGGAAGAGGGCCAGGTCGTAGCGCTTTTCCAGGAGGACGCCTTCGATGCCCTCCACAAGCCTTCGGTAGAACTCCGTGGCCACGAAGGGGAGGAGGACGGAGACCGTGTAGCTTCTCCCTCCCGCGATGCGCCGGGCATGGGGGTTGGGGGTGTAGCCCAGCTCCTCCATGGCCCTGAGCACCCGGGCCCGGGTTTCCGGGCGCACCGCCTTGTGGTTGTTGAGCACCCGGCTCACCGTGCCCAGACCGACCCCGGCCCGGGCGGCCACCTCGAGGATGGTGGGTTTCTTCTTGCTCATAGCCTGTCCTGGTGGAAGCGCTTCATGGAAACTTCCATAACCAGGATAGGGCAAGGGGGGGGTTTTTGCAAGAATGGGGGCATGGCCTACCTGCTTCTGGCGTACCTCCTGGGTTCCCTGGTGGGGGGGCTCCTCTTCTTCCCCGAGGTGCGGGCCAGGGACCTTCCGGGGGGCTCGGGGGTCTTTCGCCATAAGGGCCCTTGGGCCGCCCTTGGGGTGGTGTTGTGGGACCTGGGCAAGGGGGCCTTGGCCCTTCTCCTCGTTCCCCCGGAGTGGCGGGTGTGGGCCGCGGGGGCGGTGGTGGCGGGGCACAACTGGCCCCTTTTCTTCCGCTTCCGGGGCGGGGGAGGGATCGCCCCCTCCCTGGGCTACTTCCTGGCCTGGCTTCCCCGCGAGACCCTGGGGGCGGCCCTTTTGGGCCTGGGGGTGGCGGGGGTCCACCACCTCCTTTACTGGCGGAGGCGCCGTAGGGGCATCTATCCCATCCCCTTCGGGGCCATCTTCGGCTACCTGGCCCTTTTGCTCCTGGCCCCCCAAGAGGGGCGGCTTGCCGCCTTTCTGGTGGCCTTGCTGGTGGCCTCGAGGGGCCTGCAAATCCTCTTGGGAAGATGGTAGTTTTAGGGCATGAAGCTTCTACGCTTTAACGGAGGCCGTTGGGGGATACTGGAGGGGGAGATGGTCCTGGAAACGGATGGCCCCGGGGGAAACCCCACGGGGAGGCGCTACGACCTGGCCTCGGTGCGCCTGCTGGTGCCGGCTACCCCCAGCAAGATCGTGTGCGTGGGGAGAAACTACCGGGAGCACATCCGGGAGATGGGGCACGATTTCGGCCAGGGCCTGCCCAAGGAGCCGGGCCTGTTCCTGAAGGCCCCCAACACCCTGGCCCATCCCGGCAACCCCCGGGACCCCTGGAACACCGGGGATGCCGTGCCCTACCCCTTCTTTACCCAGGAGCTCCACTACGAGGGGGAGCTGGCGGTGGTCGTGGGCGATCGCATGCGGAACGTGCCCCCGGAAAAAGCCCTGGAGCACGTGTTGGGGTACACCATCGCCGTGGACATCACCGCCCGGGATGCCCAGAAGCAGGACCTCCAGTGGGTGCGGGCCAAGAGCGCGGACAAGTTTCTGCCCTTGGGTCCCTGGATCGAAACCGATCTGGACCCGCAGAACACCTGGGTGCGCACCTACGTGAACGACCAGCTTCGGCAGGAGGGGCACACCTCGGCCATGATCTTCAGCGTGGCCGAGATCCTCTCCTACATCTCCAGCTTCATGACCCTGGAGCCCTTGGACGTGGTCCTCACCGGAACCCCGGAGGGCGTGGGGGCCCTGCAGCCGGGGGACAGGCTGGAGGTGGCCATCGAGGGCATCGGCACCCTGCACACCCGGATCGGCCCTAAGGAGGAGCGCCCATGGTGAGGGTCCTGGACCTCCACTTCCAGGGGGCACAGAGGGTTATCGCCAGCTTCCTCCTCGAGGCGGAGGAGGGGCCTGTTCTGGTGGAAACGGGGCCGGAGAGCACCTATCCCCGCCTCGAGGCCGCCTTGAGGCAGGAGGGGGTGGACCCTAAGGAGGTCCGCCATGTCTTCGTGACCCACATCCACCTGGACCACGCCGGGGCCGCATGGCGGTTTGCGGAGCTTGGGGCCACGGTGTACGTGCACCCCCGGGGGGCCCCTCACCTGGTGGATCCCTCGAGGCTTTTGGCCTCCGCCGAGCGCATCTACGGGGCGATGCTGAAACCCCTCTGGGGAGAGCTTAAAGGGGTTCCCCAGGAGCGGGTGCGGGCCTTGGGGGATGGGGAGGTGGTGGACCTCGGGGGGCTTAGGGTCCAGGCCCTGGAAACCTTGGGCCACGCCTCCCACCACCACGCCTACCTGGTGGAGGGCCTCCTCTTCGCCGGGGACATCGCTGGGGTGCGCATAGCCCCGGGGCCGGTTCTGCCCCCTACCCCGCCCCCCGACATCCACCTGGAAACCTGGTACGCCTCCCTGGACCGCCTCCTGGCCCTCAGGCCCGAGGCCCTCTACCTCACCCACTTCGGCCCCTACCGGGACGTGGAGGCCCACCTCCTGGCCTTGCGGGAGGTCTTGGAGGAGTGGGCGGGCTGGGTCCTGCACCGGCTCAAGGAAGGCCTTCCCCTGGAGGAGATGACCCAGCGCTTTGAGGCCTACTGGCGGGAGGGTCTGAGGCGGGCGGGGATGGGGGAGGAGGCGATGCGCCTCTATGAGCTCGCCGACCCCCCCTACATGAACCTGCAAGGTTTGGTGCGTTACTGGCAGAAGCACCACCCGGAGGCCCTGGGATAGACCTATGCTGAGTCCCTTTCCCTTGGGCCGCCCTGCGCGGATGGCGGTGATGGCCTCGGGCCGGGGTACCAACCTGGAGGCCCTCTTGGAGGCTTTCCCCCCCAAAAACCCCTGGGGGGAGGTGGTGCTGGTCCTCTCCGACAACCCGGAGGCTTACGCTTTAAGGCGGGCCTCGAGGCGGGGGGTGGAGGCGGTGGCCATCCCCTGGCGGGGGCGGAAGGCCTTTGAAGGGGAGGCCCTGGGCCTTTTAGAGGCCAGGGGCGTGGACCTGGTGCTCCTGGCCGGCTTCATGCGCCTCCTCTCCCCGGCTTTTGTGGAACCCTGGTACGGCCGCCTTTTGAACATCCACCCCTCCCTCCTTCCCGCCTATCCGGGGCTTCGCGTGCACGCCCGGGTCCTCGAGGCGGGGGAGAGGGAAACGGGCTCCACGGTCCACTTCGTGGACCAGGGGATGGACACCGGTCCCATCGTCCTCCAGGGGCGGGTGCCCGTCCTGCCCGGGGATACCCCGGAAACCTTGGAAAGGCGGGTGCTTTTCCTGGAGCACCGCCTTTACCCAAGGGCGGTGCGCCTGGTGCTTTCGGGACTGGCCTTCCCTCCAGGGGAGGGCCTTAAGGCCCTTCTTGGGGAGGCCTGGCCCCGCTTCCAGGAGTTTGCTCCCGGGGAGAAGCCCCTTTATCTTCGGGCCGTGGCCCTGCTTTCCGCTTGGGGCCTAGGGCACCTTGTGCCCGCCGCCCTGCTGGGCCAGGGAGGGGACTGGGTCCGGGGAGCCTTCCTCGCCGCCCACCTCCTGGCGGAGGACCATCCTGCCCTGCGGCAGGAGCTTTCCGAACTTTCCCGAGAGGTCCGCCTGAGGGCGGAGGATGCCTTAAGGCGGGTAGAATCTCCCCTATGAAGGTGCTGGTGGTGGGTTCCGGGGGGCGGGAGCACGCCCTCCTTTGGAAGGCGGCGCAAAGCCCCCTGGTGGATCGGCTCTACGCCGCCCCTGGCAATGCCGGGATGGCGGCTTTGGCGGAGCTGGTTCCCTGGAATGGGGATGTGGAAGCCCTGGCGGACTGGGCTTTGGGCGAGGGGATAGACCTTACCCTGGTGGGTCCCGAGGCGCCCCTGGTGGAGGGCATCGCCGATGCCTTCCAGAAGCGGGGCCTTTTGCTCTTTGGCCCCACCCAGAAGGCCGCCATGATCGAGGGTTCCAAGGCCTTCGCCAAGGGGCTCATGGAGCGCCACGGCATTCCCACGGCCCGGTACCGGGTATTCCAGGATGCCCTGCTGGCCCTGGAGTACGTGGAGGGCGTGGGTGTGCCCATCGTCATCAAGGACTCCGGCCTGGCGGGGGGCAAGGGGGTGACGGTGGCCTTTGACCTGCACACGGCCAAGCAGGCCATCCTCAACCTTCTCTCCGGCCCCGAGGGAGGGGAGGTGGTGGTGGAGGAATACCTGGAGGGGGACGAGGCCACGGTGCTGGCCCTAACCGACGGGGAGACCATCCTGCCCCTCCTCCCCTCCCAGGACCATAAGCGCCTGTTGGACGGGGACCAGGGGCCCATGACCGGGGGCATGGGGGCCGTGGCCCCTTACCCCATGGAGGCCGCCACCTTGAGGCGGGTGGAGGAGGAGATCCTGAAACCCCTGATCCAGGGTCTGAGGGCGGAAGGGGTGGTTTACCGGGGGGTGGTCTATGCCGGTTTGATGCTGACCCGGGAGGGCCCCAAGGTGCTGGAGTTCAACGCCCGCTTTGGCGACCCCGAGGCCCAGGCCATCCTGCCCCTTTTGCGGAATGATCTGGTGGATCTGGCCCTGAGGGTGGCGGAGGGGCGGCTTAAGGGAACGGAGCTTGCCTGGCGGGAGGGGGCCTCCGCCTGCGTGGTCCTGGCGGCCCCCGGTTACCCGGAAAGCCCGCGGAAGGGCATTCCCCTCCATGTTCCTGAGCCGCCGGAAGGGGTCTTGGTCTTCCACGCGGGGACCCGGTGGGAAGGGAACAGGCTGGTGAGCGCGGGGGGGCGGGTTCTGAACGTGGTGGGGTTGGGGAAGACCCTGGAGGAGGCCCTTTCCCGGGCCTATGGCTTCATTCCCCAGGTGGGCTTCCCCGGGGCCCAGTACCGGAAGGACATAGGCCACAAGGCCCTCCGCCTGGGTTAGGGCCTCGCGGTCAGTACTTGAGCCTGGCCAGGGGCAACCTGGCGCAGGCCCTGAGCACCTCCCCCAGGGTGCGGTAGCCCCTGGCCTTTAGGAGGGGGACCATGCCCGCGAAGACCTCCGCGGTCATGAGGGCGTCCCCCAAGGCGGTGTGCCGGCCGATCACGGGCACGCCGAAGCGCTCCGCCAGGGTTTCCAGGCGGTGGTCCTGGAGGTCGGGGAAGAGCAGGTGGGAAAGGAGCAGGGTGTCCACCAAAGGGGGCTGGTGGAGGCCCACCCGCCTTAGGAAGGCCATGTCAAAGGCCCCGTTGTGGGCCAGGAGCACCGTGTCCTCCAGGAACAGGCGAAACCCCGGGAGCACCTCCTCCAGCTTGGGCTTTTCCCTCAGCATCTCCCAGGTGAGGCCGTGGATCTCGGTGGAAGCCTTGGGGATGGGGCGTCCGGGGTTGACCAGGGCCTCGAAGATCTCGTGGCGGAGCACCTTTTTCCCCAGGATGTGGACCGCCCCCAGGGCGATGATGGCGTCCTTTTCCGGATCCAGGCCCGTGGTTTCCAGGTCGAAGGCGGTGTAGAGGAGGCCCTCCAGGGGAGCCTCCTCCAGCTCCTCGGGGGCATGGAGCAGGGAGAGGTCAAAGACCTCGGCCCGGGGGGGAGGGCCCGCCTTGGCGGGAAGCCGGGGTGCTTCCCGGGCGGGGAGGAGGAGGTGAAGGCGGGCTCCCGCCCACCAGGCGCTCCCGCCGGACCGCTCCACCGCCTCCTTCAGGAGAGGAGGAAGGTCGGGGTGGGCGGGCCCTGGGGGAGGCTTGGGCAGGGCGAGGATGAGGTGGAGCAGGTTGCCCTCACGCTTTCCCTCCAGGAAGGCTTCCTCCTCGTCCTTTAGGGCGGCTGCCAGCCCTCGAGCCAAGGCATAGGTGTCCGCCTGGACCAGGAGGTCCCTGGCCTCCTCCTCCAGGGAGAACCCTGGGGAAACCCCTGTTTCCCGCTCCAGGGCCTGGGCCAGGAGGGCTAAAAGGTCTTCCGCCAATACCTCCGCCGCCTGGGACGGGGCTTCCCAAGAGGCCACCAGCTGGCTGAGCTCCAGGGCGGTGGCCGTGGCGGTCTTGAGGAGGGGCTCGAGGGGGGTTCCCCTGGCCTCCTGCTCCAGGGTCTCGGCTAAGGCCTTGAGCCCCGCCAGCTTGTCCTTTAGGCGGTGGAGGAGGGCGGCATCCCACCCTCCCTGTTCCCGGGCCTCCTCCAGGAGGACCAAAAACCCTTCCTCCCCCTCCAGGGGCACCACCTGGAGCCAAAGGGTCCCCTTGGGGCCCTGGGTTAAGAACCTTTCCCCTGGTAGCCCCAGGGCGTGGACCATGAGCCCCCGGTCCAGGAGGCCGAAGAGGCTTTTGCCCACCCCCAGGCCCTCCCCCAATAGCTCCCGGGCTCCTTGGTTGTAGAGGAGGACCTGGCCCTTGGGGTTGGCCAGCACCACCCCGTGGGGAAGGTGGCCGATGAGGGCGGCCAGCTTCCTCCTTTCCTCCTCCAGGAGGGATTTCGCCTCGGCGATGCGGGTTGCCACCTCCTTCTCCAAGGCCTCCTTTTCCTGCGCCAGGCGGTTGATGAGGTCCGCCAGGGCCCTGAGCTCAAAGGGTCCCCGAAGGCGCAAGCGGTGGCCGGGGTTGGCCAGGACGATCTCCGCCTCCTGGCCCAGGGCCCGGGTGGCGGCCAGGTAGCCCAGGAAGACCGGGTAGAGCAGAACGGCCAGGACCAGGGTGAAGAGGAAGCCCAAGAAAAGGAGCAGGGGTAGCTTCCTTTGGGCCAGGCGGAGGAGTTCCTTCCCCAGGTCCTCCTCTCCCTGAAGGAGGAGGAAAAGGCCCAGGCCCACGGCCCCCCCCACCAGGAGGAGGCCCAGGAGGAGGGCTCCCAAAAAGCGTAACGTCTCCCTCATCTTCCCCCCAAGAGCCCTTCCACCTGGGAAAGGAGGTCCTGGATGCCAAAGGGCTTGGCCATGAAGGCCTCGGCTCCCAGGGCCAAGGCCTTGGCCCGGTCCGCCTCCCGCCCCCGGGCGGTGAGGACCAGGACCTTGGGCCTTTGGGGTAGGGCCTTGGTCCGCTCCAAAACGGCGAAGCCATCCATTCCCGGAAGCATGAGGTCCAGCACCATGAGGTCGAAGGCGTCTTGGGATAGGGCCTTTAGGGCCTCCTCCCCCGTGCGGGCCAGAACCACCTCGTGCCCCGCCTTCTTCAAGAGGAACTCCAAGGGCACCAGAATGCTTTCCTCATCGTCCACCACCAGAATCCTCATGCTCCACCTCCAGGGGAAGGGTGAAGGCGAAGGCGGCCCCCTCCCCCTCTTCCAAAAAGATCCGTCCCCCTAGGCTTTCCACGAGTCTCCTTGCCAGGAAAAGGCCAAGGCCCGTGCCTCCGGAGAAGCTCTGGAAGGGTTCGAATACCAAGGTCCTGGCCTGGGGGGGTACTCCGGGACCATCGTCGAAGACCCGGAAAAGGGCCTCTTGGTTGGCGAGGGTAAGCTCCAGGCGCACCCGGCTGCGGGCGTGGCGCAGGGCATTGTGGAGGAGGTTCAAAAGCACCTGGAGGACCCGGTCCCGGTCCGTGAGGGCTTGGACCCCCACCAGTTGCGACTCTAGGGCAATGCCCCTTTCCCGGGCCAGGGGTTCCACCAGGGCCAGGGCTTCCTCGGCCAGGGCCCGAAGGTCCGTGGGGCCACGGGAGAGGGGCACCCCCGCCTGAAGCCGGGTGTAGGCCAAGACCTCCTCCACCAGGCGGGAGAGCCGGGCGGTTTCCTTAGCCAAAAGGGAAACGAAGCGCCCACGCTCCTCTTCAGGGAGGCCGGGGTTGGCCTCGAGGATCTCCGCCAGGGCCCGCACGGCGGTGAGGGGGGTTTTGAGCTCGTGGGACACCGCGGCCAGGAGCTCATCCTTAGCCTGGTCCAGGGCCTTCAGGCGCTCATAGGCTTCGGCAAGCTCCTTCCTGGCCTCCTCGAGGGCCTGGGCGTAGGCCCGAAGTTCCCGGGATTCCCGGGCCGCCTCCTCCACCTCCTCCCGCAGGGCTTCCGGGGGAGCCTCCCGGGTGACGGAGAGGAGGAGGAGCTTGGCAGTGGCAGGCCCCACGGACCCCGCCAGAAGGGTTTCCGCGAGCCCTGCCGCTTCCCGGCCCGGGAGGGCCTGGGCCTGGCGGCGGAAGTTTTCCTCCGCCTCGGGCCCCAAAACCCGCCGGAGAAGGGCGGCGAGCTCCTCCACCTCCCCTGTGCGCTCCTCCTGCAAGGCCTTCCGCCGGGTGAAGAGGGAAACCCCCAGGGTGAGGGCTAGATTTACGGTAAGGCTCGCCAGAAACCCGTGGACCACGGGATCCAGGCCCTGGATTCCCAAAAGCCCTTCCGGCTTTAAAAGGGGGTGGGGGCCCTCCAGGAAAAAGGCGGGGAGCCAGCCCGAGCGGGCCAGGGCTGGGAGGAAAAGGGTATAGGCCCAGAGGAGGATTCCCCCCAGAAGACCCGCCAAGGCCCCCTGGGGAGTGGCCCCCTTCCAGTAGAGCCCTAAGAGCCCCGCTGGGGCCAGCTGGGCCACGGCCACAAAGGAGATGAGGCCCATGGCCACCAGGGCATAGGCCTCCCCCGCCAGGCGGAAGTAGAGGTAGGCCAGGAGCATCACCGCCAGGATGGAGATCCTGCGCCAGAGGAGGAGGCTTCCTAGGGCCCGGAAACGGAGGAGAAGGGGGGAGAGGAGGTGGTTGGAGATGAGGATGGAAAGGGCCAGGCTTTCCACCACCACCATGGCCGTGGCCGCTGAAACCCCGCCCAGGAAGGCCAGAAGGGCCAAGGGGGCGTTGCCAAGCTCGAGGGGTAGGGCCAGCACGTAGAGGTCCGGGTTTCCCTGGGGCAGGAGGAGCCGGCCCCAAAGGGCCAGGGGAAGGACGGGCAGGTTGATGAGGAGCAGGTACAAGGGGAAGGCCCAGGCCGCCAGGCGGAGGTGCTGGGGGTCAGTGTTCTCCACCACGCTCACGTGGAACTGGCGGGGCAGGAAGAGGAAGGCCAGGCCGGAAAGGACCACCAGGCTGCTCCACTCCAGGTGGCCGGTAAGGCCCTCCTGGGGAAGGAGGAGGGGGAGGAGCTCGGGATGGCCCTGGACCCTGGGAAAGGGGTTTCCCAGTTGCCAAAGGACCACCCCTCCCACGAGGAGGAGGGCGATAAGCTTCACGAAGGACTCAAAGGCCACCGCCAGCACCAGGCCCTGATGCCGTTCCGAGGGGTCCAGGCGGCGGGTGCCGAAGAGGATGGCGAAGAGGGCCAGGAGCAAGGCGGTGGGCAAGGCGATGTCTGCCAGGGGCTCCTCCTCGCCCCGGAGGAAGAGGAAGGCCTGGGCGATGGCCTTTAGCTGCAGGGCCAGGTAGGGAAGCAGGCCCACCACCAAAAAGGCGGCGGCCAGGGGGCCCAGGAGGCTATGGCCGAAGCGCAGGTAGAGGAAGTCGGCCCAGGAGGTGAGGCGGTGGGCTCGGGCCAGGGAAAGCAACCTTTCATGGAGAAACGGCCACAGGAGAAGGGCCAGGGTGGGTCCCAGGTAGATGGGAAGAAAGCTGGCCCCCTCCGTGGCCGCCCGGCCCACGCTTCCCATGAAGGTCCAGGCGGTGGCGTAGACCGCCAGGGAAAGGGTGTACGCCCAGGGGCTTTGGACCCAAGCCCGCCCCCGCCCCTCCCCCAGGAGGGCCACCAGGAAGAGGAGGCCCAGGTAGAGGAAAAGGCTTAGGAGGAGAAGGAAAGGGTTCATGGCCGGCGGAATAGGAGGTAGGCCAGAAGCACCACCAAGCCCCAGGAGGCGTAGAGGTAGAGGTAAAGGGGAGGAAGGCCCCAAGGCCCCAGGGGCATGGGGAAGATCAGGCTTACGGGGAAGAGGAAAAGGAAAAGGGCCAGGAGGAAAAGGGCAAAGGGCCTCTCCTTCATCGCAACTGGAAGCGGCTTGCGGTGCTCTCCTGCATCTCGGCGATGGTCCGGAAACCCTCGAGGGCCTTGCGCTTCTCCCCGGGGCTTAAGCTAGCCCAGAGCACCCGGTTTTCCACCGGCTTTCCCTGGTGCAAAGCCGCAAGCTGGTGCCTTAGGCGCAGGGTAAAGAAGAAGCGGAAGGCTTCTTCCAGCCTTTCCGCACCCTCCTGGCTTAAGGTCCCACCCTCGGCTGCTGCCTTGAGCCTCTCCACCGTCCCCTTGGCCAGACTCCCCGCCGTGAGGGCGTAAAGCCGGGCCAGGGCCACGATGGGGGCAATGGCGTGGCGCTTGAGGTCCACAAAGCCCTCCTCCGTGCGCACCCTTCCGAAGAGGCCTAAGGGAGGGCGGAACTCCAGGCTGGCCCGGGCCAGGTGGTAAAGGAAGACCCCCTTCCGGCTGCCCTCCAGGATGGTCTCCTCCAGGGGCTTTAGGGAAAGGCTACCCGCCGCCTTGCGCAGGTCAAAGAAGATCTGGGTTTCCAGGAGGGCCTGGGGCTCGGGGGCCTCCATCCAGCGGCGGAAGGTTTCCTGCCATTCCCCCAGGGTTTTGCGCCAGCGGGTGGCCATGTATCCCCCCTTGCACTCGGGGATCCCCGCCCGGATAAGCCCCCCCACCACGTGCTCCGCCAGGGCCTGGAAGTAGGCCTCGTGATCCTGGCTTTCCAGGGCCAGGGCGTTGTCCTGGTCCGTCAAGAGGGCCTGCTCCCTTCGCCCCTCGGAGCCGAAAACCATGAAGCTATAGGCAACTGGGGCCGGGCCCAAGGCCCTTTCCGCTTCCTTGGCCAGCCGGCGGATGAGGGCGTCGTTCAAGGAGGCCACCACCCGGCCGATCTCCACCCCGCCCAGGCCCCGTTGGAAAAGGCCCTCCACCAAGGAGGCCACCTCGAGGCCATACCGGGAAAGCTCCAGCCTTTCGATCCGCCGGAGGAGGACCAAGGGGCTTTGGGCCTGGTTGAGGAGCAGGTCGGTATGGGTGACCACCCCCACCACCTGCCCCCCTTCCGTAAGGGGCAGGTGGTGGATGCCCCGCTCCACCATGGCCGCCAGGGCCTCATAGATGGGGGTGTCCGCTGGAAGGGAGAAAAGGGGGGCGGTCATCACCTCCCCCACGGGGGTGGAAGGGGGGCGGCCCTCGGCCAGGACCCGGTTTCTCAGGTCGCGGTCCGTGAGGATGCCCAAGGGTTCCCCCTCCACCAGCAGGCTGGAGATGCCCTCTTGGCGCATCCTTCGGGCGGCCTCTTCCACCGTGGCCGAAGGGGGGATAAAGGAAGGGGAACGGCGGACCAGGCTTCCCACCGGGGCCAAGAGGGAGGGTTCTAGGTCCATGCGAAGCCGCACCCTCTCCACGAGGCCCTGGCCGAAGAAGCGGGCGATTTCCGGGTGGGCCAGTAGCCTTTGGAAGGCCTCCTTGGGAAAGGACAGGACCTTGACCGGGGTTTTGGCCACCACGCTTAGGGCCGGGGGTTCGCCGGAAAGGAGGGAAGGGAAGCCGAAGAACTCCCCCGCCTCCAGGGTTCCCACCTCCCGTTCCCCGTCCAGGAGGGCCACCTGGCCTTCCAGGAGGAGGTAGAGGTTTTGCGCGGGTGCCCCCCCCTGTTCCAAAAGCGGGGTGCCCGGGGGATGGGCTTCCTCCTGGGCCTGGTGGAGAAGGGTCTCGAGGTCCGCTTCAGGAAGGGCGTTTAAGGGAGGAATCTTCCGGGGATCCATAGGCGGGGGTTAACCAGGCCACCAGGGGAATGAGGTAGTGCAAGGCCACCTGGGCCTGGAGCAGGATCAGAAGGCCTATCCCCAGCATGAAGGCTGGGGGCAGGAGGATGAAAAGCCGCACCACGCGACCGATGCCTGGAGGAGGGAGGGACCAAAGCCGGTGGTAAAGGATGCCCAGCCCCATCCCCAAGGCGGTTCCCAGGGCGATCTGGAAAAGCATCCTGGGAGTGGGAAAGGGCAAGCCCAAAAGGTAGTGGCCGCTCAGGTAGAAACCAAAGAGGACCACCAGGCTTCCCAGGTAGAACCGCAGGTAAAGGAGGCGCATAGGAACATTGTAGGGGGGCCTTGGCCCCCCTTTTCCCTTGCTTAGTGCTCAGCTGCCTGGCCTGCGCCCTTGGGGATGCGGATCTCCTCCACCAGGTGCTGGATATGCTCCGGGGGTGGAGGCGTGGCCCGGGAAACCAGGTACGCAACCACAAAGTTGAGGATCATGCCGATAACCCCGACCCCTTCCGCACTGATGCCAAAGAGGTTGGGGATGACGGGGGCTGGTGCCCCGAAGATCTGGGGTGCCCGCATCATCCCGATCATCACCGCGGTGAAGATGAGGCCCACCAGGATGCCAGCGATGGCTCCTTCCCGGTTCATCCGCTTGTCAAAGATGCCCAAGAGGATGGCGGGGAAGAGGCTCGCCGCTGCCAGGCCGAAGGCGAAGGCCACCACCTGGGCCACGAAGCCCGGCGGGTTCACCCCGAAGTAACCGGCCAGGACCACCGCCAAAAGGATCACGATGCGGCCCGCCAAGAGGCGCTGGGCCTCGGTGGCGTTGGGGCGGAAGATGCGGTAGTAGATGTCGTGAGAGATGGCGCTGGACATGGCCAAGAGCAGGCCCGCGGCCGTGGAAAGGGCTGCCGCCAGACCGCCTGCAGCCACCAGGGCGATCACCCAGGGGGCCAGCTTGGCCACCTCCGGCGTGGAGAGCACGATGATGTCGTTGTCAATGTGCACCTCGTTTCTGCTCTTCTCGTCGGGGGTGTTGAAGTCCGGCCTGCCGCCTTTCAAGGCGAAGGCTCGGCCTGGGGCCACGGTGACTTTGCCGTCCCCGTCTTTGTCCACGAAGGCCAAGAGCTTGGTCTTCTCCCACTTGGCCACCCAGTCGATCTGGCGCACTTCCTCTAGGGTCTTGCCATGCAGGGTGCTGATGAGGTTGTAACGGGCAAAGGCGGCAACCGCCGGGGCCGTGGTGTAGAGGAGGGCGATGAAGAGCAGGGCCCAGCCAGCAGAATAGCGGGCCGAGCGTACGTCGGGCACCGTGTAGAAGCGAATGATCACGTGGGGGAGCCCAGCCGTCCCCACCATCAGGGCCAGGGTGATGGCCAGGATATCGATCATGGGCTTGCCCTGGAAGGGCTTGGTGTACTCGGTGAAGCCCAGGTCAACCTGGATCTGGTTCAGGCGGCTCACCAGGTCGCTGAAGGTGAAAGCTAGCTGGGGAACGGGGTTGCCGGTGAGGACGTTGGCGATGGCGATGGCAGGAATGAGGTAGGCGATGATGAGCACCGAATACTGGGCCACCTGGGTCCAGGTGATGCCCTTCATCCCCCCCAGCACCGCGAAGAAGGCCACCACCGCCACCCCGATGATGACCCCGGTGGCGATGTCCACCTGCAGAAAACGGCTGAACACGATGCCCACGCCCCGCATCTGCCCGGCCACGTAGGTGAGGGAGATGAAGATGGTGGCAATGGCGGCCACGGCGCGGGCGGTGTGGGAGTAGTAGCGATCTCCAATGAAGTCGGGCACCGTGTACTTTCCGTACTTGCGCAGGTAGGGGGCCAGCAGGAGGGCCAGAAGCACATATCCTCCCGTCCAGCCCATGAGGTAGACGGCGCCGTCATACCCCATGAAGGAGATGAGGCCCGCCATGGAGATGAAGCTGGCGGCGGACATCCAGTCGGCAGCGGTGGCGGCTCCGTTGGCGATGGCGGGCACGCCGCGGCCGGCCACGTAGAATCCCGCGGTTTCCCGAACTCGGCTGGCGTAGCCGATGTAGATATAAAGGGCAAAGGTGATGCCCACAAGGAGATAGGTCCACGCTTCAACGCTCATCTTCTCCTCCTACTCGTGCACGCCGTAGTGGCGGTCCAGCTGGTCCATCTTCCAAGCGTAGTAGAAGATGAGGATGACGAAGACGTAAATGCTGCCCTGCTGGGCGAACCAAAAGCCCAAGGGGAGGCCCCCTAGGCGGATGCCGTTTAAGGGCTCCACCAGGAGGATGCCGAAGACGTACGAGACCAGGGCCCAAACGATGAGCAGGTTTCGTATGAGTGAGGTGTTGGCCTTCCAGTACCCTTCCAGGTTGCTCATAACTCCCTCCCCCGCTAGGGAAGCGCTCCATGCGCTCCTTTTTTGCCTCCCTCGCGGTTAGGGGCAATCTTAGGAAAGGGTGAGGAGGGTGTCAAGAAATCTTGGCTTTGCGGGTATACGCAAAAGCATGGCTTTTCCGGATGAGAAAGGGGCTGGGGGATACCCCAGCCCAGCCCCCTTGCCACCTAGAGGCTATTCCTCCAGCGTGGACAGGTCCCCCGGGTCCTTGCCCAGCTCCTGGGCCTTGAGGAGGCGGCGGAGGATCTTGCCGGAGCGGGTCTTGGGAAGCTTATCCAGGAAGACCACCTCCGCAGGGGTGGCGATGGGGCCCAGCTCCCGGCGCACGTGGGCGATGAGGTTTTCCTTAAGCTCCTCCGAGGGGGCCTGGCCGAGCCGGAGCACCACGAAGGCCTTGATGGCCTCGCCCTTGAGGGGGTCGGGCACCCCGATCACCGCCGCCTCGGCCACCGCGGGGTGGGAGACCAAAGCGCTTTCCACATCCGCGGTGCCGATGCGGTGCCCGGCCACGTTTAAGACATCGTCCGCCCGGCCTAGGACGCTGAAGTAACCCTCCTCGTCCTTGCTGGCCACGTCGCCGGCCACGTACACGTTCCCCGGGACCTCCCGCCAGTACTGGAGGTAGCGGTCGTGGTTACCCCAGACGGTGCGCATCATGTGGGGGAAGGGGCGCTTCAAGATGAGAAGCCCCCCTTGCCCTGGGGGGACTGGCTTGCCCTCCTCGTCCACCACCTCCGCTTCCACCCCGGGAAGGGCCACCCCGGCGAAGCCGGGCTTGGCGGGGAGCACCAAGGGGGTTCCCAGGGTGGGCCCGCCCAGCTCCGTCTGCCACCAGTTATCGGCCACAAAGCCCCGCCGTCCCCCATCCGCCAGGTGCTGGTAGGCCCAAAGCAGGGCCTCGGGGTTTAAGGGTTCCCCGGCCACGGCGATGAGGCGTAAGGAGGAAAGGTCGTACTTCCCAGGCCACTCGGGGCCGAACTTCATGAAAAGGCGCACCGCGGTGGGGGCGGTGAACATCACGTTCACCCGGTGGCGCTCCACCACCTGCCAGAAGGCCCCGGGGTCGGGGTAGTCGGGGGCTCCTTCCCGGAGGACGCTGGTGATCCCCTCCAGGAGGGGGGCGTAGACGATGTAGGAATGGCCCACGATCCAGCCGATATCGCTGGTGGCCCAGAAGAGGTCGTCGTCCTTCACGTCGAAGAAGGTGCGCAGGTGGTAGGTGGTGCCCACCATGTATCCCCCGTGGACGTGTACCACCCCCTTGGGTTTTCCCGTGGAGCCGGAGGTATAGAGGATGAAGAGGGGATGCTCCGCGTCCACCATCTCCGCCCGGGCCTCAGGTGGGTTTCCCCAAAGGAGGTCCTGGAAGTCGTGGTGGCCTTGGGGAAGCTCGGCCTGGAAGGCCCTTTGGAACCAGACCACCTGAAGGGGCAGGTCCTTGATGGCCTCCTCCACCAGGGAGCGGAGGTCCACTCCCTTTCCCCTGCGGTAGCTCACGTCCCCGGCGATGAGGAGCTTGGCCCCGGCGTCCAGGATGCGCTCGCGCAGGGCGCTCACCCCAAGGCCGGCGTAGACCACGCTGTGGATGGCCCCCAGGTAGGCGGTGGCCAGCATGGCCAGGATGCCCTCGAGGGTCAAGGGCATGTAGATGACCACCCGGTCCCCCTTCTGCACCCCCAGGCGCCTAAGCCCCGTGGCCAGGCGGCGCACCCGGTCCAGGAGCTCCCCGTAGGTGAGCTTCTCCTCACGGCCGTCCTCGGAGAGGTAGAGGAGGGCTACCTTGTTCCTCAGTCCCCTTTCCACGTTGCGCTCCAGGGCGTTGTAGACGGCGTTGGTGGTGCCTCCCAAGAACCAGCGGTGCTCGGGGAGGTTCCACTCCAGCACCCTATGGAAGGGCGTCTCCCAGTCAAACCTCCTAGCCCATTCTCCCCAGAAGCCCTCGGGGTCCTCGAGGCTTTGCCGGTATACCTCGGAAAAATTCTGGAGGTTTGCCCTGAGGCGTACCTCCTCCGGGGCCCAAAGCCGCTCTTCCGCCTTAAGAAGCTTTTCCACTGCCATACTCCTCCTCCAGGGCTGAAATGTCTCCAGGGTCTAAGCCCAGGAGTTCCGCCTTTAAGAGCCTCCTTAGGATCTTGCCGCTACGGGTCCTGGGCAGGCGCTCCACGAAGACGATCCGGGGTGGGGGCACCGGCCCCAGGTGCCGCAGGAGGTGGGCCTTGATCTTCTCGGCCAGGAGAGCCTTGAGCTCCTCGGGCACCTCCTTCTTGGGTACCACGAAGACCACGATCTCCTCCCCCTCCTCCCCAGGGATCCCGATGGCGGCTGCCTCCGCCACCTGGGGGTGGGTGAGGGCGGCCGCCTCCACCTCGGCGGTGCCGAGCCGGGCCTCCCCCACCTTGATCACCTCCTCGGAGCGGCCCAGGATGCGGAAGTATCCCTCCTCGTCCCAGGTGGCGAGGTCCCCCGTCCAGTACAAGCCACACCGCCAGGGGCTTTCCCCCCCCAGGAGGTCCACCATGTGGGCTGGCCCTGCCCTCAGGAGGACCAGGTGGCCCTTGGCCCCTGGGGGTAGGACCTGCCCTTCCCCGTCCACCACCCGGGCCTCCACCCCCGGCAAGGGAATGCCCACGAAGCCCGGCTTGGCAGGGAGGGTGAGGGGGGTGGCCAGGGCCGGGGCTCCCAGCTCGGTCTGCCACCAGTTGTCCAGGGGCCAGGCTAGGTTCTCCCGGGTCCAACGCCACACCTCGGGGGCCAGGGCCTCCCCCACGCTCCCCACCAGGCGCAAGGAGGTGGGCCGGGCCTCCCCGTGGCGGCGCAGGGTGCGGAGCACCGTGGGGGAGGTGAGGAGCACGTCCACGCCAAACCGCTTCAGCCGCTCGTAGAAGGCGGCGGGGTTGGGATGGTCCGGCCGGTCCTCCACCATAAGGCTGGTGCCCCCCAGGAAGAGCGGGGCGTAAAGGCCGAAGGAGTGGCCCACCACCCAGAAGAGGTCGGCGGTGGTGTGGAAGACCTCTCCGGGTTTGAGGTCGAAGAGGTACCGGAGGGCCCAGCTGACCCCCACCATGTACCCCCCATGGCCGTGGACCACGCCCTTGGGCCTGCCCGTGGAGCCCGAGGTGTGGAGGATGAAAAGGGGGTGCTCGGCGGGGACGGGGACGGCCTCCGCGGGCTTTCCCTCCGAGGCCCTTTCCAGGAACTCCGTGGTGCCCCGGGTGTGCCAGAGCACGGGGAGATCCAGGCCCGAGAGGGCGGCTTCCACCACCGGCCTTAAGGGAATGAGCTGTCCCCGGCGGAAGTAGGCGTCGGCGGCGATCAGGAGGCGGGCTTGGCTCTGGAGAAGCCGCTCCCTTAAGGCTTCCGGGCCTAGGCCCACGGGCAGGGCCACATGGGCCACCCCGATCCGCGCCAGGGCCAGGAGGCTCAAGGCGGCCTCCAGCCCCGTGGGCAGGTAGAGGGCCACCCGGTCTCCCTGCTTCACCCCCAGGGCCTGGAAGATTCCGGCAAGGCGGCGGGAGAGGTCCAGGAGTTCCCGGTAGGTCCACTTCTCCAAGTGCCCATCCCCGTCCAGGGTGATGAGGGCCACCTGTTGGGCCTTCTCGGGCAGGTGGCGGTCCAAGGCGTTTATGGCGGCATTGGTGCGCCCTCCGCCGAACCAGGTGTGGGTGGCGGGATCGTGGACCCTTTCCCAAGGGGTTTCCCAGTGGAACTCCCGGGCGAAGCTGCCGAAAAAGCCTTCGGGATCCTCGAGGCTTGCCCGATAGGCCTCCGCGTACTCCCTGAGGTTGGCCTTTTCCCGCAAGGGGGGAGGGGGTGTTACCGCTTCCACGTGGAGGTTTGCCTCCAGGGGCGGGGGCAGGGACGGGGGGTCTGGAGGCTTGAGGTAAGGGGAAACCTGGGCCACCTCGGAAAGGGAGCGGGCCAGGCGGCTGAAGGCAAAGGGGAAGCGCCTGGCGGGAACCACCACCCCTAAGGCCCCCAAAAGCTTACCCTCGGGGCCGAAAAGGGGAGCCGCCAGGGCGGATAGGCCCAGGGCGTACTCTTCCATCTCCACCGCCAGCCCGGATTCCCGGACCCGGGTGAGCTCCGCCTCGAGGGCCAGGGGATCTGTCAGGGTGTAGGGGGTTCTGGGGACCAGGGCGGGCAAGGGCAAGGCCCCGTAGGCCAGGAGGACCTTGCCCAGGGCCAGGGCGTAGACCTCCTCCGGCAGGGTGTCCCCCAGGGGATGGGGCTGGCCCTGCCGGCCCCGGGTCTTGAGCCGGATCCCCTCGGGGGTCAAGAGGGCCAGGTAGCACCGTTCCCGGGTGCGGAGGTAGAGTTCCTCCAGGGCCTCCTCGAGGGGCGTGGTCTCCAACCGGAGGGGCTTGGCCTGGCCCAGGCGGTACCCCCGTTCGGTTTTCACCGCGAAGCCTTCCTCTGCCAGGCTGTTCAAAAGGGCGTAGGCGGTGGATAGACTCTTCCCCAAAAGGCGGGCCACCTCCTTCACCCCCACCCCTTCCGGGTGCTCGGCCAGGTAGGCCAGGATGCGCAAGGCCGCCTGGACCGTGGAAAGGCTCCTCTTCCTGGCCATTTGCGTCCATACTCCGCAGGCTAGGCCCCACCTGTCAAGAAAAGGGGGGTTTGGCAAATGGTGAAAAACCCCCTCTTTCTTGACCCCAATCCCTGGGCCAGCCTATCCTGAAAGGCCAAGGGAGGGTATATGGACCGGATCGAAGGCGTTCTCAAGGAGGAGCGGGTCTTTTACCCCAGCGAGGCCTTCCGGCAACGGGCCCACATCGGGAGCGAGGAGGAGTACCAGCGCCTCTATGAGGAAAGCTTAAAGGACCCCGAGGGCTTCTGGGGCCGGGTGGCCTCGGAGCTCCACTGGTTTGAACCCTGGCAAAAGGTCCTGGAAGGGGAGCTGCCCCACGCCAAGTGGTTCGTGGGGGGCAAGACCAACCTGTCCTACAACGCCCTGGACCGCCATGTGCACACCTGGCGGCGCAACAAGGCGGCCCTCATCTGGGAGGGGGAGCCGGGGGAGGAAAGGGTCTTAACCTACCACGACCTCTGGCGGGAGGTGCAGAAGTTTGCCAACGTCCTCAAGCGCCTGGGGGTGAGGAAGGGGGACCGGGTCACCATCTACCTGCCCATGGTTCCCGAGGCGGCCATCGCCATGCTGGCCTGTGCCCGCATCGGGGCCATCCACTCCGTGGTCTTCGGGGGCTTCTCCAGCGGGGCCTTGGCCGAGCGCATCCGGGACGCCGAGGCCAAGGTGCTCATCACCGCCGACGGGGGCTACCGCCGGGGCCAGATCGTGCCCCTGAAGCAGAACGCGGACGAGGCGCTAAAAGAGGTCTCCACCGTGGAGCACGTGGTGGTGGTGCGGCGCACCGGCGAGGAGATACCCTGGACCCCGGGCCGGGACCACTGGTGGCACGAGCTCATGGAAGCGGCCTCTGACCGGGCCGAGGCGGAGCCCATGGAGGCGGAGGAGCCCCTTTTCATCCTCTACACCTCGGGTTCCACGGGGAAGCCCAAGGGGGTCTTGCACACCCTGGGCGGGTACATGACCTACGTGTACCTCACCACCAAGCTGGTCTTTGACCTTAAGGACGAGGATGTCTACTGGTGCACCGCCGATGTGGGTTGGATCACCGGCCACTCCTACGTGGTTTACGGACCCCTTCTGAACGGGGCCACCACGGTGATGTACGAGGGGGCCCCCAACTGGCCCGAGCCCGACCGCTTCTGGCAGATCGTGGACAAGTACGGGGTAAACATCCTCTATACCGCCCCCACCGCCATCCGGGCCTTCATGAAGTGGGGGGAGGGCTGGCCCCTTAGGCACCGGCTGGATTCCCTGCGCCTTTTGGGCACCGTGGGGGAGCCCATCAATCCCGAGGCCTGGCTCTGGTACTACCAGGTGATCGGGAAGGGGCGTTGCCCCATCGTGGACACCTGGTGGCAGACGGAAACCGGGGGCATCATGATCACCACCCTCCCCGGGGCGCATCCCATGAAGCCCGGGCATGCGGGCAAACCCTTCTTCGGGGTGAAGCCGGAGATCCTGGACTCCCAGCACAAGCCGGTGGAGAGTCCCGACGAGGGTGGACACCTGTGCATTACCCGCCCCTGGCCCAGCATGCTCCGCACCGTCTGGGGGGATCCCGACCGCTTCCTGCAGCAGTACTTCAGCCAACACCCCGGCAACTACTTCACCGGGGATGGGGCTAGGCGGGATAAGGATGGGTATTACCTCATCCTGGGCCGGGTGGACGATGTCCTGAACGTGGCCGGGCACCGGCTCGGCACCATGGAGATCGAGTCCGCCCTGGTTTCCCACCCCGCGGTGGCCGAGGCGGCGGTGGTGGGCCGTCCCGACCCCTTGAAGGGCGAGGCCATCGTGGCCTTCGTGACCCTGAAGGAAGGGCATGCCCCTTCTGAGGCCTTGCGGGATGAGCTCAAGGCCCATGTGGCCAAGGTGATCGGGCCCATCGCCCGCCCGGACGAGGTACGCTTCACCGATGCCCTGCCCAAGACCCGCTCCGGCAAGATCATGCGCCGCCTCTTGAGGCAGATCGCCGCAGGGGAGCAGGAGATCAAGGGGGATACCTCCACCCTCGAGGACCGCTCGGTGGTGGAGCGCCTCAGGCAAGGGGGCTAAGGGAGGGGCCGGGGAAACCCGGCCCTTTTTTAGGGCGGGGATGCTACTGGGCCGGGCTCTTGTGCACGTGCACCACCTTCCAGCCCTGGGGAAAGCGCACCGCCACCCGGCTTTCGTTCACCGCCCGGTGCCTTAGCCCCCCCTCCTCCGCCACGGTGAGGAGCAGGGTATAGGTGAAGATGGCCACGTCCCCGTAGCGTTGCAGGCGCCTTTCCAAAAGGTCCAGGCGGTGGGGTCTTCCTGAGGTGGCCCAGTTGTGCTCGATCATGAAGCGGTGGAAGGCAAGGCCGTCCAGGCGGTGGGGGGCCACGAACCACTCGTAAAGGGAAAGGTCGGGGTGGGTGGTGGCCTCGTAGGTGGCCCAGTCCCCTTGGTAGATGCTGGCCAGGTGCCTTTCCAAGAACTCCCAAAGCTGGGCCTCATTTTCCATCGCCTCACCTCCCGGGCTGGTACTCCCCCCACTCCTCCCTTAGCACCCCGCAGACCTCCCCCAGGGTGGCCCGGCGGCGGAAGGCCTCCAGCACGTAGGGGAAAAGGTTCTCGTTACCCCTAGCGGCCCGGCGCAGATTTTCCAGGCCCAGCCGGACGCTTTCCCCATCCCTTCGGGCCTTGAAGGCGGCCAGTTCCCGCTTGCGCTTCTCGTGCAACTCGGGGTCTATGCGCTGCACGGGGGTGGGCTCGTTCAGGGGGCTGTGGGGATCCGCGAAGCGGTTCACCCCTACGATGATCCGCTTGCCCTCCTCCACCTCCTTCTGGAACTGCCAGGCAGACTCCTCTATGGCCCGGCTGAAATACCCCGCCTCCACCGCGGCCACCGCACCTCCCAGGGCGTCGATCTCGCGGATGAGCCTTTCCGCTTCCGCCTCCAGCTGGTCCGTGAGGTGCTCCACGTAGAAGCTTCCCCCCAGGGGGTCTATGGCCCGGGTGACCCCGCTCTCAAAGGCCAGGATCTGCTGGGTGCGCAGGGCGAGAAGGGCGCTTTTCTCCGTGGGCAGGCCCAGGGCCTCGTCGTAGGCGTTGGTGTGAAGGCTCTGGGTGCCGCCCAGCACCGCCGCCAGGGCCTGGTAAGCGGTGCGCACCACGTTGTTCAAGGGCTCCTTTGCGGTGAGGGTGGAGCCCCCCGTTTGGGTGTGGAAGCGCAGCATCCAGCTCCTCGGGTCCTTGGCTCCGAACTCCTCCCGCATGATGCGGGCCCAAAGCCTCCTGGCGGCCCGGAACTTGGCGGCTTCCTCAAAGATATCCCCATGGGCGGCGAAGAAGAAGGAAAGCCTGGGGGCGAACTCGTCCACCTTAAGGCCCCGTTCCAGGGCGGCCTTCACGTAGGCCTTGCCGTCCGCCAGGGTGAAGGCGATCTCCTGGGCGGCGGTGGAGCCCGCCTCCCGGATGTGGTAGCCCGAGATGGAGATGGTGTTGAAGCGGGGGACGTGCCGGGCGCAGAACTCAAAGATGTCGGTCACCAGGCGCATGGAAGGGCCCGGAGGGTAGATGTAGGTGCCCCGGGCGAAGTATTCCTTGAGGATGTCGTTCTGGACGGTTCCGGAAACCTTGTCCCAGGAAACCCCCTGCTCCTCCGCCACCAGGAGGTAGAGGGCCAGGAGCATCATGGCGGGGGCGTTGATGGTCATGCTGGTGGAAACCCGGTCCAGGGGGATGCCGTCAAAGAGCTTTTGCATGTCCTCGAGGGTGGCGATGGACACCCCCACCCGGCCCACCTCCCCCACGCTCATGGGGTGGTCGGGATCCAGGCCCAGCTGGGTGGGGAGGTCAAAGGCCACGCTTAGGCCCGTCTGGCCTTGGGAAAGGAGGTATCGGTAGCGGGCGTTGGACTCCTCCGCGGTGGAGAAGCCCGCATACTGGCGCATGGTCCAGAGCCTGTCCAGGTACATCCGGGGGTAGATGCCCCGGGTGAAGGGGTACTCCCCCGGGCGACCAAGCCGTTCCCGGTAGCCTTCGGGTAGGGACTCAAAGAGGCCTTCCATGCCTTAGTTTTACAGGAAAACCCTGACCAGGAGGAGGAAGAGGAATAGCGCCCCGAGCACCAGGAAAAGGGGCGGAAGCAGGAGGCCATAGGCCGCCAGCACCAGGGCCAAAAAGTCCTTCCAGTCGGGTTTGATCTCCCCCTTCATCTCCCCCCTTAGCCTACACCCTTCCGCGCCAAGGGCGCAGGGATTGGGGTGAGGGGCCAAGGCTTTACCTGTGGATAGCTGCTGGCCCGATTTGCTAGGATTGGGCCATGGCCCTCTCCAAGAACACCCGCAAGGTGCTCAAGGTGTTGGCGCGGCGCGGGGCGCCGGAGGTGCTCCTCGCTTTGAGCCGGGGAACCTCCCGCTTCTCCGACCTGGAGTCCTTCCTGGGCCTTTCCCCCCGCACCTTGGCGGAGCGGCTTCGCGAGCTCCACCTCTTGGGCTTCGTACAGCGGCAGGCCTACCCCGAGGTGCCCCCTCGGGTAGAATACCTCCTGACCCCGCGGGGCAAGCGGGTTTTGGAATTCTTAAGCGAATTGGATGGGATATTGGACATGGTGCAGGAGGGAAAGCGGTGAGAGCAAGAGCCATCGTGGTGACATCGGGTAAGGGCGGCGTGGGGAAGACCACCACCACCGCCAACCTGGGGGCGGCTTTGGCCAAACTGGGGGAGAAGGTGGCGGTGGTGGACGTGGACGTGGGCCTCAGGAACCTGGATGTGGTCATGGGCCTCGAGGGGAGGGTGGTCTTTGACCTGATCGACGTGTTGGAGGGACGGGCCAAGGTGCGCCAGGCCTTGATCCGGGATAAGCGCATCGAGAACCTCTTCTTGCTCCCCGCCTCCCAGACCAAGGACAAGGAGGCCCTGGACCCCGCAAGGTTCCGGGAACTGGTCCAGCACCTTCTCACGGAGGAGGGGTTTGACCGGGTGCTCATAGACTCCCCCGCCGGCATCGAAAAGGGTTTCCAGACCGCCGCCACCCCGGCGGAAGGGGCCTTGGTGGTGGTGAACCCGGAGGTGAGCAGCGTGCGGGATGCCGACCGCATCATCGGCCTCCTCGAGGCCCGGGAGGTCCGGGAAAACTTCCTCATCATCAACCGCCTGCGGCCCAAGATGGTGGCCCGGGGGGATATGCTCTCCGTGGAGGACGTGGTGGAGATCCTGGGGCTTAAGCCCATCGGGATCATCCCCGAGGACGAGCAGGTGCTCATCTCCACCAACCAGGGCGAGCCTTTAGTGCTAAAGGGTACAAGCCCCGCCGCCCTCGCCTACATGGACACCGCCCGGCGCCTTAGGGGCGAGGAGGTGCCCTTCCGCAACCTGGAGGATAGCCAGGGCTTTCTGGCGGTGATCCGTAGGCTCTTTGGAGGTCGCTGATGTGGTGGCGTAGGAAGAGCAAGGAGAAGGCCAAGGAAAGGCTCAAGCTGGTCCTGGCCTACGACCGGGCCAAGCTTTCCCCGGGCCTGGTGGAGAACCTGAAGCGGGACCTCCTGGAGGTGCTTCGCCGCTACTTCCCCGCCCAGGAGGAGGGCCTCAGCGTGGCCCTCGAGGAGCGGGGGGAGAAGATGGTCCTGGTCGCCGACATCCCCTTGCGGTAGGCTTCCATGGTCCTACGGCGCCCGAACCTTCTTGCCTATGACTGGGGTCTAATCCTCCTGGCCTTGGCCATATCCGTTCTGGGTTTGTTCAACCTCCGAAGCGCTGCCCCCGACCCAGGCCTCCTCAACCGCCAGCTAGTGGCCTTCCTCCTGGGCCTCCTCCTGGCGGTGGGGGTGCAGTTCCTCTCCCGCCGCACCGTCTTCGCCCTGGCCTACCCCCTTTACGCCCTTTCCCTGCTCCTATTGGTGGCCGTCTTGGCCTTCGGCCGGGAGATCAACGGGGCCAAGGCCTGGTTCGTCCTGGGCCCCTTGCAGTTCCAGCCCCTGGAGCTGGCCAAGCTGGGCCTGATCCTGGCCTTGGCCCGGCTTTTGGAGGCGCGGGAGGTGCGCCGGGTTTGGGATTACCTTCTTCCCGGGTTCCTCACGGCCCCTGTGGTCCTTCTCCTCCTCCTGCAGCCGGATCTGGGGGGGGGCCTGGTGGTGCTCTTTGGCGTCTTTAGCGTCTTGTTCGTGCGGGGCCTGCCCTGGAAGCACCTTGTGGTGGGCTTTCTGGCCCTAGCCCTCCTGGTGCCCACTGTGGTCTGGCCCAACCTCAAGCCCTACCAGCGGGAGCGGGTCCTCATCGTCTTGGATCCCTACCGGGACCCCCTGGGCCAGGGTTTCCAGGTGATCCAGTCCACCATCGCCATCGGCTCGGGAGGGCTTTTCGGCAAGGGGTATGGCCAGGGCACCCAGACCCAGCTGGGCTTCGTCCCCTTCCGCCACACGGACTTCGTCTTCGCCGTCTTTGCGGAGGAGTGGGGATTTGTGGGCGCCGTGGCCCTCATTGGGCTTTACGCCCTCCTTCTGGCGCGCCTTTTGGGCATGGCTTTGGAATGCCCCCGCCCCTCCGACCGCCTCTTCCTGGCCGGGGTGGGGGGGATGCTGGGCTTCCAGGTGCTGGTGAACCTGGGGGTGGCCCTGGGGGTGATGCCGGTGACCGGCTTGACCCTTCCCCTTTTTTCCTATGGGGGTTCCAGCCTCATGGCCACCCTGTTCTCCTTGGGCCTTGCCCTTTTGGTGCACCGGGACCGGGCGGCTCCCTGAGGGCTTGAGCCAAGGGGCCACTCCCCCTAAACTGGGCCCCGTGGCCGGGGAAGTGCTGGTTCGCCTCTTGGGGGTGCGCAAGGATTACGGCGGGGTGGTGGCCCTGGATGGCGTGGACCTCGAGGTCAGGCGGGGGGAGTTCTTCAGCCTTTTGGGGCCCTCGGGATGCGGCAAGACCACCCTCCTTAGGCTTCTTGCGGGGTTTGACACCCCGGATGCGGGGCGGATCGAGATCGCCGGGAGGGATATGACCGGGGTTCCCCCCTATGCCCGCCCCGTGAACACCGTTTTTCAGAACTACGCCCTCTTTCCCCACATGACCGTGGAGGGGAACGTGGCCTTTGGCCTGCGCATGAAGGGGTTGCCCGCGGGGGAGATCCGCAGGAAGGTGGCCTGGGCCTTGGAGCTGGTGGATCTCCTGGGCCTGGAAAGACGCTATCCCCGGGAGCTTTCCGGAGGGCAGAGGCAACGGGTGGCCCTGGCCCGGGCCCTGGTGTTGGAGCCCGAGGTGCTCCTCCTGGACGAGCCCCTTTCCGCCTTGGACCTGAAGCTTCGTCAGGAACTAAGGGTGGAGCTCATGCAGCTTCAGCGGAGGCTTGGCACCACCTTCATCTTCGTCACCCACGACCAGGAGGAGGCCTTGGTCATGTCCGACAGGATCGCGGTGATGCGCTCGGGGAGGATTGAGCAGGTGGGCCTTCCCGACGAGGTCTACGAGCGGCCCAAAAACCGCTTTGTGGCGGATTTCCTGGGCCGCTCCAACTTTCTGCCCGCCAGGCCCCACCCCCTGGGGGCGGAAACCCCCCTTGGCCCTCTGCGCCTAAGGGAGCCCCTTTCGCGGGAGGCCCATCTGGTGATCCGGCCGGAGAAGATCCGCCTTTACCCTGCGGGCAACGGGGTGCCCGCCCGGGAGAACCTGGTGCGGGCCAGGGTGGAGGAGATCGTCTACACGGGGGCGGAGAACCAGTACTACCTGCGCTCGGGGGAGGTGCGGCTTTTGGCCTATACCCTGAACCAGGACCTGCAGGAACCTGGGGCCGAGGAGTTTGCTTACGGGGAGGAGGTTTTCTGCTACCTTCCCCCAGAGAACCTGGTGGTGGTCCATGAATGAGGCGGCCACCCCTTGGCGGCGCGCCTTCCGGGTCCTGGTCACGGTGGGCCCCGGGGGCCTTTGGCTTTTGCTCTTCGTCCTTCTCCCCACCCTTTTGGTCCTCGTGGCCTCCTTCCTCACCCGGGGGCCTTACGGGGAGCTTACGGGCCCCCTGGGGCTTCACAACTACGCCAGGCTCCTCCATCCTGTCTACCTCGAGGCCTTCGCCCAAAGCCTCCTCGTGGGGGTCCTGGCCACCCTGCTCTCCGCCTTGCTGGGTTATCCCTTGGCCTTCTACATCGCCCGCCACCCCCGGCGGGACCTCCTCCTCTTCCTCCTCCTCCTCCCCTTTCTCACCAACTTCCTGATCCGGGTCTACGCCTGGCTGGTGCTGTTGCAACGGGAGGGTCTGGTGAACGCCCTTCTTGGGGCCTTAGGCCTGGGGCCCTTGGCCCTCTATCCCTCCTTCTTCGCCGTGCTCTTGGCCACGGTGTACACCTTCCTGCCCTTTTTCGTCCTGCCGGTGTACGCCAGCGTGGAGCGGTTGGACTGGCAACTATTGGAGGCGGCCTACGACCTGGGGGCCAGGCCCCTTCGGGCCTTCTTGCATGCGGTCTTGCCCCAGACCTACCCCGGGCTGTTTGCGGGAAGCGTCCTGGTCTTCATCCCCGCCATGGGCACCTTTGTGGTGGCGGACCTCTTGGGGGCGGGGCGGGTGGTTTTGATCGGCAACCTCATCCAGCAGCAGTTCGGCATCACCCGGGACTGGGCCTTTGGCGCTGCCCTAAGCGTCTTTCTCATGGGCTTTGTCCTCCTATCCCTCTACCTCTACGCCCGCCTGCAGGGGGAAAGGGGCCTGGGACACGGGCGGAGCCCCTATCCCGAGGACCTGTTATGAGAAGGCTTCTTGCCCTCCACGCCCTTTTGGTCTACTTCTTCCTCTACCTGCCGATCCTGGTCATCGTGGCCCTCTCCTTCAACCAAGGCCGCCGGGGGGTGCGGTTCACCGGCTTCACCCTGGACTGGTACCGGGCCCTTTTCCAAGACCCCAGGGTGCTGGAGTACTTCCTGAACACCCTGGTGGTGGCCTTCCTTTCCACCCTGGTGGCCACGGCCCTGGGAACCCTGTTGGCGGTGGGCCTGGTCCGCTACCGCTTTCCCGGCAAGGGCTTTTTGCGCTACCTCCTCTACATCCCCGTGGTGGTGCCCGACGTGGTCATGGGGGTGTCCCTGCTCCTCCTCTTCGCCTTGGCAAGGGAGGTCTTGGGTTTTCCCCGCCTTTCCCTCTTCACGGTGATCCTGGGGCACATCACCTTCCAGGTGGCCTTTGTGACCCTGGTGGTGCGCTCGAGGCTCCTCCTTCTGGACCCGGCCTTGGAGGAGGCGGCCCGGGACCTGGGGGCCCGGGGCTGGCAGACCTTCTGGCACGTGACCCTGCCCCTGGCCTGGCCGGGGGTGGCAGCGGGGGCGCTGCTTGCCCTCACCCTTTCCCTGGACGACTTCGTGGTCACCTTCTTCACCGCCGGCCCCGGGGCCACCACCCTGCCCCTTTACATCTATTCCAGTGTGAAGCTGGGGGTAAGCCCCAAGGTGCACGCCCTTTCCACCCTGATCATCGCCCTTAGCGCCTTTTTCCTGGCCTTGGGGTATGCTTTGAGCCGGAGGAGGGTATGAGGCGTTTGGGCATTCTGGTTTTGCTTCTGGCCCTGGTGGCCTTGGGGATCTTCCTTTTGCGGCCCCGGCCGGCTTCCCAGGCGGGGGGGACCCTTTACTTCCTGAACTGGGCGGATTACATCCCGGAGGACCTCCTCAGGAAGTTTGAGAGGGAGACCGGGGCCAAGGTGGTCTTGGACACCTTTGAATCCCCCGAGGCCATGCTGGCCAAGCTGAAGGCGGGGGCGGACCGGGAGTTCTCCCTGGTGGTGGCCCCCGACTACTACGTGCTCCAGATGGCCCGGGAGGGGCTCATCGCTCCCCTGGAAAAGGGCAGGCTGAAGGGCCTGGCCAACCTGGACCCCTTCTTCCTGGACCCCCCCTATGATCCGGGCCTGCAGTACTCCATCCCCTACCTCTGGGGCACCACGGGCCTGGCCTACCGGGAGGATCTGGTGCAGGGCCCCGTGGACTCCTTCGCCGTTCTCTTTGACCCTGCCAGGCAGGTGGGGCCCTTCCTTCTCCTGGACGAGATGCGGGAGACCATCGGGGCGGCCTTGAAGTACCTGGGCTACTCGGTGAACACCACGGACCCCGAGGCCCTGGAGAGGGCCAAGGGGGTTCTCCTCGAGGCCAAGGGACGCTCCGTGGGCTTCTCCGGGGGAGTGGAGGCCTTGAACCGCATCCTGGCGGGGGATGCCGCCCTCACCCTGGCCTATTCCGGGGATGTGCTCCAGGCCAAGCAGGAGGATGAGAGGCTCCGCTACGTCCTGCCCAAGGAAGGCGGCACCCTCTGGACCGATGCCGTGGTGATCCTGAAGCGGGGTCCCAGCCAGGACCTGGCCTACCGCTTCATGGACTTTTTGCTGGAACCGGAAAACGCCGCCGCCTTGGCGGAATACACCCGCTACGCCACCCCCGTGGCCAAGGCGCTTCCCCTTCTTCCCGAGGAGATGCGCCAGGACCCCACGGTCTTCCCCCCGGAGGAGGTGCGGCAGAAGCTTGAGTACCTCAAGGACCTGGGGCCGGATATCGCCCTTTACGACCGGGTCTGGACCGAGGTGAAGGCTCGCTAAAGGCCCTAGCCTCGAGGACCCCCTATACTGGTCCCATGAAGCGGCTTTGGCCCCTCCTCTTCCTTCTGGGCCTGGGGGCAGCCCTGGCCCAGGGGGCGGGGGGGCTTTGGACCCGGACCTGTGCCGTCTGCCACGGGGAGAAGGGCCAGGGGGTGCGGCCTTATCCGGGCCTTCAGGCCTCGGCTCCCCTGTTCGCCACCCCGGAGGGAAGGCGGTACCTGGTCCTGGTGGTCCTCTACGGGAAAAAGGGGGAGGCCGGGCTCATGCCTGGCTTCGCCCAGCTCAAGGACGAGGAGCTGGCCGCCCTTTTAAACCACCTTAGGGTCCTTCTCCAGGCCAAGGGGGATCCCTTCGCCCCGGAGGAGATAGCCAAGGGGCGAGGCTTAAACCTCGCCCCCGATGCGGTCAAGCGGCCGGAGAAGCCCTAGGCTTCAGGGTCCTTCAGCACCGCCCCCTGGTCTGCCTGCTCCACCAGGGCGGCGTAGCGGGCGAAGAGGCCGTGGCGGAAGGCGGGGGGCCTGGGTTGCCAGCGCGCCTGGCGCCTCCTTAGCTCCTCCTCGGGGAGGAGCACCTCCAAAAGGCGCCTCTCCACGTCAATCCGTACCCGGTCCCCCTCCTCCAAAAGGGCGATGGGCCCTCCCACGAAGGCCTCGGGGGCGATGTGGCCGATCATGAGGCCACGGGTGCCCCCAGAAAAACGGCCGTCGGTGAGGAGGGCCACCTCGGGGCCCAGGCCTTCGCCCACGATGGCGCTGGTGACGGAAAGCATCTCCGGCATCCCGGGGGCGCCCTTGGGGCCCACGTAGCGGATCACCACCACGTCCCCGGGACGGATCTCCCCCGCCAGGACCTTTTCCATGGCGGCCTCCTCGGAGTCGAAGACCCGGGCCGGGCCTTCGAAGTGGGTGCGCTCGGTGCCCGCCAGCTTCAAGACCGCTCCCCTTGGGGCCAGGTTGCCCCTAAGGACCACCAGGCCCCCTTGAGGCTTCAAGGCCTTCTCCACCGGGAAGACCACCTTCTGCCCCTCCGCCTCCCGGTAGGCCCGCTCCACCTCCTCGGCCAGGGTGTTACCGGTGAGGGTCCTTTCTTCCCCGAAAAGGAGCCCCGCCTCCAGGAGCTTTTGGAAGACCAAGGCGGTGCCCCCGGCCTCGTAAAGCTCCCAAGCGGTGTAGGTGCCCCAGGGAAGGAGGTCGGCGATCACCGGGGTTTTCCGGGAAACCTGGTCAAAGTCGTCCAGGCTCAGCTCCACCCCCACCTCCCGGGCGATGGCCAGGAGGTGCAAAACGGCGTTGGTGCTTCCCCCGGTGGCGGCCACGGCGGCGATGGCGTTTAGGAAGCTTCGGCGGGTGAGGAAATCCCGGGGTTTCCAGTTCTGCTCTATGGCCCGGGCTAGGATGCGGCCCGCCTCCCGGGTGGCCTTGGGCTTTTCCGGGTGCACGGCGGGGATGGCGTTGTAGCCCACAGGGGAGAGGCCCAGGGCCTCGAGGGCCATGGCCATGGTGTTGGCCGTGTACTGGCCACCGCAGGCCCCGGGGCCGGGAATGGCCCGGCGCTCGATCTCCAAAAGTTCCTCCTCGGTGATCCGGCCCGCAGCCCTCTGCCCCACGGCCTCAAACACGGAGACGATGGTGAGCTTCCTCCCCCGCCATTCCCCGGGGGCGATGGTTCCCCCGTAGAGGACCATCCCCGGAACCCCGCTGCGGATCACCCCCATGGCCCCGCCGGGGATGGTCTTGTCGCAGGCGGAGAGGACCACCATCCCGTCGTAAAGGTAGCCTTGGGCCACCAGCTCCACGCTGTCGGCGATCACCTCCCGGCTCACGAGGCTCGCCCGCATCCCAGGGGTACCCATGCTGATGCCGTCGGAGATGGCAGGGGCCCCGAACTCAAAGGGGAAGACCCCCGCCTCCTTAAGCCCGGCCTTGACGTCCAGGGCCAGCTGGCGGAGGTGGTAGTTGCAGGGCATCCCGTCCGTGAAGGTGTTCACTACCCCCACGAAGGGCCGGGAGAAGTCCTCATCCCCCACGCCCACCGCCCGGAGCATGGAGCGGGCGGGGGCCTGTTGCAATCCCTTTTTGATGCGGTCGGATCTCATGCGTCCCTCCAGGTTGCGATCTTTCCATGAAACTGGCGCGCCCTGGGGAGAAGGCGCACCAGGGCATAGGCGGCCTCCTTGGGGCTTAGGAGGCGGCCTTCCTCCTTGTACCCGCGGAAAACCTGATGCAATACCAGGGCGGCGCTTCCCTGGGCCTCGCGGGCCTGGCGTTGCATCTCGGTTTCCACCACCCCAGGCCGGTAGATGAAGCAGGTGACCTCGGGCACCTCGGCGGCCAGCTGCCGGGCCAGGTGCTCCTCCGCCGCCTTGGCCACCGCATAGGCCCCGATGCCGGGAAGGTTGGACTCGGCCGCCCCGGAGCCCACATAGACCACCACCCCTTCCCCCTTTTTCCGGAGGAGGGGATAGGCGAAGCGGGCCAGCTGGTAGCCGGCGATGAGGTTGGCCTCGAGGACCTCCAGGAATAGGGGCTTGGCAAGCTCATAGACCAAAGGCCCTGGGTGGAGGACCCCGGCGTTGTGGATGTAGCCGTAAAACCCCCCTAGGCCCTCGGCCTTTCTCACCAGCCTCTCGGCCACCTGGGCCTCCCCGGCGCTTCCCGCCACCGTTTCCACCCTGGCCCCCAGGGCCCGCACCTCCTCGGCCACCTCCCCCAAGGGCCCTTCTGAGCGGGCGTTCAGCACCAGGTCGTAGCCCGCCCGGGCCAGCTCCAGGGCCAGGGCCCGGCCGATCCCCCGGCTCGCCCCGGTGAGGATTAGGGTCTTCCTCATAGAATCTCCTCCACGGGGATCTCCACGCCCATATGGACCAGGGTGTCCCCGGGGTGAAGGGTACGCACCTCCCGGTAAGTCTCCCCCTGGGGCTCCCTGTGCACCAGAACCCGCCTGCCTTCCAGGTCCACCACCCAGACCTCGGGGATGCCCGCCTTGGCGTAGAGGGGGGTTTTTACGTTTAGGTCGTAGTCCAAGGAGGTCTCCGCCACCTCCACCACCAAGAAGGCATCCTGGGCCTCCGGGATCCGGTCCCGGTAGAAGTCCTCCCGGTAGGCGAGGAGGACCAGGTCGGGCTGGGGTTCGCTTTCCGGGGAGAGCCTTAGGGGGTCTTGGATTTGCAGGAGGGCTTTCCTTGCCTGTTGCAGGGGAAAGAGAAGGTGCATGAGGCGCTTCACGGCCGCCATGTGGCGTTTGCCTACCGGGCTCATGGTGACGATCTCCCCCTTCACCAGCTCCACCCGGGCGTCCTCGGGAAGGATGCCGGCCTCGGCCAGGCGGTGGAACTCCTCGGCGGTGAAGCGGTAGCGGAGCATATTCCCTATTTTAGCCGGCGGAGCACCTCCTGGGTGAAGGCCTCCGTCCCCGCCTGGCCCCCCAGGTCCGGCGGGGGCGCCTCGAGGAGGGCCTTGGCCACGGCCTCCTCCACCCTCCTGGCCAGCTCCACCAGGCCGAAGGCGTGCTCCAGCATCATGGCGGCGGAGAGGATGGCGGCGGTGGGGTTGGCGATCCCCTTGCCCGCGATGTCGGGGGCGGAGCCGTGCACCGGCTCGAAGACTGGGGTACCCCTTCCCAAGGAGGCGGAGGGCAGAAGCCCCAGGGAGCCGGGAAGCACCGAGGCCAGGTCGGAGAGGATGTCCCCGAAGATGTTTCCCGTCACCACCACGTCAAAGCGGGCGGGGTTTTTCACCAGGTGCATGGCCATGGCGTCCACGTACTGGTGCTCCAAGGAGACGTCGGGGAAGGCTTTTTGCACCTCCTCCACCGTCTTCCGCCAGAACTCCCCCACCTCCAGCACGTTGGCCTTGTCCACGCTGGTGAGGTGCTTCCTGCGCTTCCTGGCCGCCTCAAAGGCCACCCGGGCCACCCGCTCCACCTCGGGCTTGCTGTAGCGCTCCGTGTTCCAGGCCTCCGCCTCCGACATCCCCCGGGGCTCCCCGAAGTAGATCCCCCCGGTGAGCTCCCGCACGATGAGGACATCCACCCCCCGGGCCACCTCCTCCTTCAGGGGGGAAAGCCTTTCCAGCCCGGGGAAGACCTTGGCGGGGCGCAGGTTGGCGAAGAGGTCCTGGCTTTTCCTGAGGGCCAGAAGCCCCGTTTCCGGGCGGACCCTGCGGGGAAGGTTATCCCACTTGGGCCCCCCCACGCTTCCCAGGAGCACCGCCTGGGCCCCTTCCACTCCCCGGCGGGTTTCCTCGGGGAAGGGCTCGCCGAACCGGTCTATGGCCGCCCCGCCAAAGGGATAGGTTTCGTAGCTCAGCCCCAGGCCGTGGGCCTCGTCCAGGGCCTTTAGGACCTTCAGGGCGGCCTCGGTCACCTCGGGACCGATCCCATCCCCCGGTAGGACCGCCACCCTCATTCCGACCTCCTGGGGTAGGGAAGGCGGCGGTCGAACTCGTCCAGGAGCTCCCCGGCCTGCAAGAGCTCCCCAATGGGGTCCCAAAGCCCTTCCACCAGGGCCTCCCGGGCCTCCTCGGGGATGAAGAGGGGAGCGGTACGGCCGCCGAAGCGCACCTCCTTGTTCACCAGGTCCACCTCCACCTCGAGGTCCGGGTTCCCCTCCACCGCCTGGAAGAGGACCGCCAGGTCCTCCGGGGCCAGGGTCACGCAGGGAAGGCCGATGGCGGTGGCGTTCCCAAAGAAGATCTCGGCGAAGCTTTCCCCAACGATGGCCCGAAACCCCGCCCGCTTGATGGCCTGGGGGGCGTGTTCCCGGCTGCTACCGGAGCCAAAGCCCGCCTCCACCAGGAGGATGCTGGCCCCTTGGTACCTGGGGTCGTTCAAGGGGTGGGGCTTGGGCTCCCCCTTCTCGTCAAAGCGCTCGTCGTAGAAGAGGTACTTCCCCAGGCCCTCAAAGGTGAGCACCTTCATGAAACGGGCAGGGATGATGCGGTCCGTGTCGATGTCCTCGCCCCTTAAGGGCACCGCCCTGCCGCGGATGGTGGTGAACTTCTCCAGCATGGCTTACCTCCCGATCCCAAACACTTCCCGGGCGTCGGCGATCTCCCCCGCCACCGCCGCCGCCGCCACCATGAGGGGGCTCATGAGCACCGTGCGTCCCTTGGGGCTTCCCATCCTTCCCTTGTAGTTGCGGTTGGAGGAGCTGGCCGCCAGCTCGTCTCCCTGCAGGCGGTCGGGGTTCATGGCCAGGCACATGGAGCACCCCGGGTTCCGCCACTCAAACCCCGCCTCCCGGAAGACCTCGGCGATGCCCTCCTCTTCCGCCTTCTTGGCCACCCACTCCGACCCCGGCACCACCAGGGCCCGCACCCCCTTCTTCACCTGGTGGCCCTTGAGGTAGCGGGCCACCTCCCGCAGGTCGGAAAGCCGGGCGTTGGTGCAGCTGCCGATGAAGGCCACCTGGATGGGTACTCCCTTGATGGGCTGGCCGGGCTTAAGGCCCATGTAGGCCAAGGCCTCCTCGGCCACCGGGCGCTCCTCTGGGGGAAGCTCCTCCAAAAGGGGAATCCTCCCGTCTATGGGCACCGCCTGCCCGGGGTTGATGCCCCAGGTGACCGTGGGGGGGATCTCCTCCGCCCGGAAGGTGACCACGTCGTGGTAGGTGGCGTCGGGGTCAGAGGCGAAGCTTTTCCAGCGCCGCTTGGCCTCCTCCCACTCCGCTCCCTTGGGGCTATAGGGCCGGCCTTCCAGGTAGGCAAAGGTGGTCTCGTCGGGGTTAACGTAGCCGATGCGGGCCCCGCCCTCAATGGACATGTTGCACAGGGTCATGCGGCTTTCCATATCCATGGCCTCCACCGCGCTTCCCCCGTACTCGTAGGCGTACCCCAACCCTCCCTTCACCCCCAGGTGGCGGATGATGTGCAGGATCACGTCCTTGGCGTAGACCCCGGGGGAAAGCTTCCCCTCGATGTTGATGCGCCGCACCTTAAGCTTCTGGGCCGCCAGGGTCTGGGTGGCGAGGACGTCCCGCACCTGGCTGGTGCCGATGCCGAAGGCCACGGCCCCGAAGGCCCCGTGGGTGGAGGTGTGGGAGTCCCCGCAGGCGATGGTCATCCCGGGCTGGGTCAGGCCCAGCTGGGGGCCGATCACGTGCACGATGCCTTGGTTCCCGCTTCCCAGGTCGAAGAAGGTGATGCCGTGCTCCCTGGTGTTCTGGCGCAGGGCCTCCAGCATGCTCTGGGCCAAGGGGTCCTGGAAGGGCTCGGTGCGGTCGTGGGTGGGGACGATGTGGTCCACGGTAGCGAAGGTGCGGTGGGGGTAGCGTACCCTAAGGCCGAGGTCCTTAAGCATCCCGAAGGCCTGGGGGCTCGTCACCTCGTGCAGGAGGTGCAGGTCGATGAAAAGCTGGCTTTGCCCGCTTCGGAGCTTCCTTACCTCGTGCGCCTCCCATACCTTCTCGTAAAGCGTTTTTCCCATGCTCCCTCCCTTGGAAAAATCCCCCGGGTTTTGGGCCCGGGGGAAGGCAACAGGGCTTCCCTATGCCGGGCCTGCCCGGCCTAGGTCTAGCAGGAAGCCCCGCCGCATTGCCCTATAGCCTACGCTTCCTTTGCCCCGGGGTCAAGGGCTATGCTAGCCTTAAGTCAGATGACCACGGAGGAGCGGCTTTACAAGCTGGAAGGGATCGTGGAAGGGGTGATGGCCACCCTTCCGGAGCGCATAACTTCCCTGGAAAACCGCATGGACCTCCTGCGCCAAGAGCTTAAGGGCGACATAGCGGGCCTGCGCCAGGAGTTTAAGGGCGAGATGGCCTCCCTGCGCCAGGAGCTCAAGGCGGAGATGGGGGCTTTGGAGGGCCGGCTTGGGGAGCAGATGGCCTCCTTGCGGCAGGAGCTGAAGGGGGATATGGCCTCCCTGCGCCAGGAGCTAAAGGGAGATATGGCTTCCTTGCGTCAGGAGCTCAAGGGGGACATCAACACCGCCCTAAACCGGCTCATGCTCTACTTCAGCGCCCTGGCGGTAATCCTCGCCCTCCTCACCCTTTGGCGCTAGGACTTGACGGGATAAGGGCCCTTCCGTACAATAACCCTTGCGTCTGCCGGGGTGGCGGAATTGGTAGACGCGCACGATTCAGGGTCGTGTGTCCTTGCGGACGTGCGGGTTCAAGTCCCGCCCCCGGCACCAAAAGGCCCCGCTTATGCGGGGTTTTTGCTATTCTTAAGGGCATGACGCGGGTTCTTTCCGGCATCCAGCCCTCGGGGGAGATCCACATCGGCAACTACCTGGGGGCCATCAAACAGTGGGTGGAGCTGGGGGAGCGCCTGGGGCGGGAGGCCTTTTTCTGCATCGTGGACTACCACGCCCTCACCAACCCCCTGGCCTACGACCCCTCGACCTTGGCCCGGCGCACCTTTGAGGCCGCCTTGGTGAACATGGCGGCGGGCCTCAACCCGGAAAATGTCACCCTCTTCGTCCAGTCCCATGTGCCCGAGCACACGGAGCTTTCCTGGGTTTTCACCACCATAACCCCCTTGGGGGACC
The DNA here is from genome assembly GCF_022760955.1 of Thermus neutrinimicus. Classification (NCBI taxonomy): domain Bacteria; kingdom Thermotogati; phylum Deinococcota; class Deinococci; order Thermales; family Thermaceae; genus Thermus; species Thermus neutrinimicus. The sequence continues at coordinate 145,034 of NZ_JAKTNU010000002.1, read as the reverse complement.
TCACCCGCATGACCCAGTTCAAGGACAAGGCCGCCAAGCAGGAGGCGGTGTGGAGCGGGCTCCTCATGTACCCGGTCCTGCAGGCGGCGGATATCCTCATCTACAAGGCGGATACCGTCCCCGTGGGGGAGGACCAGGTGCAGCACATCGAGCTCACCCGGGAGATCGCCCGCCGCTTCAACGCCCTTTTCGGGGAAACCTTCCCCGAGCCCGAAGCCCTTCTCAACCCCGAGGCCCCCAGGGTGCCGGGCATAGACGGCAAGGCCAAGATGAGCAAGTCCCTGGGCAACACCATCGGCCTCCTGGAGGAGGAGGGGAGCATCTGGGAGAAGATCCGCCACCTTCCCGACGACCCCCAGCGCATCCGCCTCTCCGACCCCGGGGACCCGGGGCGGACCGTGGTGTTCACCTACCTTTCCTACTTCGCCCCCAAGGAGCTGGTGGAGGTCCTGAAGGAGGAGTACCGCAAGGCGGGGATCGGGACCTTGGTGGTGAAGCGGGTCCTCTTTGAGGAGATGATGAAGGTCCTCCGCCCCATCCGGGAGCGGGCGGAGGAGCTTAGGAAGGACCCGGACTACGTGATGGATGCCCTCCTCGAGGGGGCCAGGCGGGCCCGGGCCGTGGCCCAGGCCACCATGGAGGAGGTGCGGGAGAAGGTGGGGCTTCTTCTCCCCAGCAAGCGCCCCGTGTACCGGTGATCCGCCTCGAGGTCCCCGGGTTTTCCGGCACCCCCCAGGAGTTGCGGGAGGCCTTGAGGCGGGGGCGTATCTCCCCCAGGGCTTTACCCGTGCTCGCCATCGTGGAGCAGGCCCTTTCCCAGGTCCCCGAGGACCTAAAGGAGAGAAGCGAGCTCCTCCCCATCCTGGCGGAGTTGCTGGTCCTGAGGCTTTCCCCGGAAAGGGCCCTTGCCCCCAGGGAGGAAGGGGAGGAGGCCTCCCTGGTGCGGGCGCTTTTGGACCTTTCGGAGACCGTGGCCTTTTTGGAGGAGCGGCTTAGGAGGCGCTCCCGCCTGATCCCCGTCCCCCCTCCTCCCCTTCCCAAGCCCGCCCTCCGCCTTCCACCCCGGGCCCTGGCCGAGGCGGCAAGGCCCTTTAGGAAAGCGGTCTTGGCCCTGGGCCGGGAGCGGTTTGGCCTCATGGAGGCCTGGGCTCGGATCAAGGCCTTCCTGAAGGGGCGTCTGGCCTTTCACCAGCTCCCCTTGAGGACCTGGGAGGAGAAGGCCGTGGGCTTCGCCGCCCTCTTGGAGGCCCACCGCCTGGGGAGGGTGGCGCTGGAGCAGGCGGAGAACTTTGGCCCCCTCTGGCTGGTGGCCAGGGAGAGGGAAGAGGAGGCGCCCTTTCCCCCCTCTCCCGCCCAGCTGGGCAGGGAAGGGGGCTTCCTTGGGGGCGGATAGAAGGGGTGGGAAGGGTGAGGCCGCCAAGCCCCTTCTGCGGTTAACCGCCGGGGAGTACCCGGCCCGGGAGGGGCCTAGCCCGAGCGGCACGGAGTTGCTGGAGGGGGTGTCCCACGCCACACCCGCGCGTGGGGGTGACGCCTGTGTACCGGGGCCTTCAGGCTGAGGGTGGGGAAGAAGGCTTTTGCCGTCCTGGCCTCATGCTGGCCTCTTCCGGCCCTCCCTCCTCACGCACCCTACGGGGAGGGCCAGGTGGTACCGTGGAGGTGCCCTGGGGCCCCAGGAGGTGAGGACCAGGATAGGGCCTTACCGGGAGGAGTTGAGGGAACGGTTTGGGGTGGAGGCCTTTTACCATTTTGGCTCCTCGGCTCGAGGGGAGGCGGGGGAGGAAAGCGATGTGGACTTTTTGGTCCGTTTTTCCGCCCGCCCGGTTTCCTGGGCTATATGGGCTTGAAGCTCTTTCTGCAGGAGCTTCTAGGGAGGCCCGTGGACCTGGTCATGGAGCACACCTTGCGGCCCGAACTGCGGCCCCTTATGGAGCGGGAGGCGTTAAAGGTTGCGTGATTGGCGGATATACCTGGCCGACATGCGGGGTTCGCCTCTAGGGCCCTCCGCTACCGGCAGGGCTTGGGGCGGCAGGCGGTGTTCACCGATTCCATGCGCCTGGGCGCCATCTTGCACAACCGGGAGCTCTTGGGAGAGGCGGCCAAAAAGGTTCGCTAGATTGGTCATTGATTGCTAAAAGCAAACACTGGGTAGGCGTTTCGCCCACCCAGTGTTTCCTGAAGGAAAACTACTGGCCTATAGTTTCGTTGGGATTGGTAGCGCCGCCGTATGTCACTGTAACTACCTGAGTGGTGGGGTCGTAGGTAACGTCACAGGTGGTCAGAGTTTGGGGCGCCGTGCCAGCACTGTAGGCGCCTACGCTATAGGAATTCAGACAAGTTTTTTGGACCTCGTTCTGGGCAATGTTGGGGTTCTCAGCGATCGCGGCATTAGCAACCTTGTAGACGTTCTGTGCGTAAGCCTGTTCCGCGCGGATCTGGGCTGTGCGCCGGGCCTGGAGCAGGTTGGGTACCAGGACCGCTGCCAGGATACCGATGATGGCGATGACGATCAGAAGCTCAATCAGGGTGAAGCCTTTTGCGTTACGCATACCTCTTTACCTCCTTAGGGATTCCCGCGCCTTCATGTATTGCGCGGCCATGACTGCCTGTTGCCGACTTGCCTATCCTATGGGCTTACCCTTTTTAACCCCGCTCTCACCTCCCTTCACCCCACATTCTCTTGGGTCTTTCCCCTCCTTGTCAACCCCCCTTTGGGGGTACAGCCTTAGGTTGGGGCAGGGGTGTGAAAGGGGTGTGAAAGCTAACGCCGCTCATAGGAAAGGACCTTAAAGGTTGGCACGCCACCTTTCAGGCTAGGCATAAGCACGGGACGGTTTTGTTGTGGGATGCGTATGTAAACCACCTCAGCCTTTTGGCCAGCGTTACAGTTGGTTTGGTTACCGGCGCTGGTGGTGCAGAACTGGTTGCTGATTACTGTGCCAAAGAGAACGTTGTCTTTTACCACCCGGAAAGTTCCTCCAGCATATACCGGGGCCATCACATATTGTCCTCTCTGGTAGACATCCTTTTCAGCGACAATGCCCAACACATGATTGGGGAACTTTCCGTGGGAAGCATCGGGGAGGAGGTTGCCATTTATATCCAAATTACCTCCTTGTCCGTCCTTGGCCAGCACAGCAAAAGTAGCCTTCTTCTCATCGCCGGAAAGAGCCCTGTAGGCTATTGGCCGCTCAAAGACCACATTCAGCCCCTCTAGCGTTATGTCTCCGTATACCTCCAGAACCCCTTGCCCGCTGGAATACGAGTACCTAAAGCCACCCCTGGTACCGTCCAGGCGGGTAAAGGTGCAGTCTATGTTCCCCTGATCCAGGGTGAGGGTTCCAGAAAGCATGGAGCTAAGGCATGAGGGCTGGAGGGTAACCTGAGTAGGCTGGAGTAAGTTTAGGGTGTTACCTATCCGCTCAATCCGCAAAGCCGCCTTATCCTGCAAGCACGCGCGCCACGTGGAGTAACTACTACAAGTGTCCGAGTCTAGTTTTGCGTCCAAAGTGGGAAAGGGTGGGGGATTGGAGAGGTCAAAGGGCCCCATGGCCTCGGTGCACACCCCCTTGTTGTTTTGGCACACGTTTACGTTCTGCCCGGTAATGTCCTGGGTGCCCCTTCCCACAAAAACCCCTTTGACCTTGTTGTTGGGCTCTCCAATCTGTGTGCTTCCTCCTACGGAGATTTTTCCATATTGAACGCGCACACTAGCGCACAGATCGCTCACCCGCTGGTAGGAGCTTTCCACCAGATTGGCGATGCCAGGGTAGGTGGTGAGGTCATAGCGGTTGTACAAGGTAAAGTTGCCGTTGCTCTCTATGACATATTGGTCGGGATTGCTGGGGTTGCCAACGATGTAAATACCCCCCCTTATGGTGGCCCCGCCGTTCAGCCAGCGGTTGGCCTGGCCTGTTCCAGCAAAAATTGCTTGCTCTAGATAACCGCTGTTGCTGAGACGGAAAGTGGCTTGTACGGTCGCTTTGGCTCCACTAGAGGTGCCCCGGGAAACAAGGGTAAAAAGCTCACCGTCCTGGGCATCTCGGATCAGGGTAACCGTATACTGGCCAACAGGGTTTCCGTTGGCATCCAACACGTTTTCGTTTTGGGCCAGGACGATTCGGTTGTCGGTAAAGGTAAGGAGGGTTCCGTTGCGATGAAGGTCTACACCCGTGACTAAGGAGGAGTAGCACCCAGCTCCCCCTCCGGTATTTATCTGCTGCTCGCGCCAAACGTATTGTTGGAAAAGCACGGCCTTGTACTTCTGAAGGCCGGCTTCGGCGGCATAGAAGGCTTGAACGGAGGTAGTATCGTTTCGGGTAACCCAAAGCTCAATCTGGGTCCGAAAGAAGGTGCCAAAGACCAGAAGGGTGATGAGGGCCATTAAGGCTAAGGTGGCTACTAGGGCAATGCCTTGCGTGCGCATACTTTCTCCTCCTTACTCAGGCAAGGGTTTCAGGTTGGGCAATAGCACTTCCTGCCTAAGGGCATAACAGCCGCGTCCTGCAGGACAGGCAAAACTTGCACCCGAAACCGTGGTAATCGTTTGGGGCCCGGCAACCTTCATGGGGCTTAGGGAATACCCCACCACCTCTACGATGGCGGAGCGGGGGTAGGCATCGGAGCCGCAATCGGAGGTGTTCCCGCTTTGTCCGTTGCTACACAGATAGCGGATGTCTAAAGCGGCTATGCCGTCCGCTAAAGGTTGAAAAGAAGGGTCTGGTGCCAAACAGTCCCTTCCGCTGGTGGGGGTAGCATTAACGTCGCTCCGTAGCAGGGTATCGCCCTGGAAGGCGTATTCCACGCTACGGCAAGCTTGGCTGGAATCTCGCAGGCTGGTGACGTAGGAAATCTTAATAGAATCCTTGGGCCCGCCGTCTATTCCTTCCAAGACGTGCCCGCTAGGTAGCGTGAAACCTCTATTCTCAGCACCTTGGTTCCAATAGGTTGCCCCGGCCATCTGGAGGTCTCCACTGACCACCTGCATTACCATGCGCACCCGGTCTTGAAGTTCGCTTCGGGCCTGGGTCTCCCGGGCCAGCTCCGCATTTTCGGTGAAATATCGCGTGGCTAGGCCAAGGATCACCACCAAAATGGCCAAGGCTACCAGGACTTCCACCAAGGTGAAACCCCTACGCCTCATGGCCTACCTCCTCCGGGAGGGGGGCAGGGGGCGGGCTTGTCGTTGGTGGGGGAGGGATAGACGTCATAGCAAGTTACCCGCCTTCCCATGGTCACTGTGGGCCCACGGTCATGTGTGGCCGTAACCACGATGGTCACCACTCCTTCGCCCAAGATGCCACTCTCGCCGGAGATACGCCAGTCCACCTTGACGTTCCCCTGCTGTTCTTCCCCTTCGCAGGCTACGTTCCGAAGATTGTTGGTGCTGTTTCCTCTGAGCTCAGGGGGAGGGTTTACTGAGGTGGGGCAACGATAGTAGTAATCCACAAAGTAGAAGCTCCGCCCGGTCTGGGGATCGTCTATTTTCGGGTCAGGTGAGGGAAGGATTTCGCTTTTTAGCACCTCGGCGGACTTCTGCTCCAACACCCTCACCGCTGCCGCTTTGGCATCGGTGGCGTAACGGCTTTGGGCCGAAACCCGTAGATTGGATAGCTGGCTCATGAGTAGCGCCCCAAAGGCAATGCCTAAAACAGCCAAAGCGATAAGGGTTTCCAGCAGGGTTAGCCCTTGTCTTCTCATTGGATAGCCGCCCTCCCTTGCGGCGAGATCTGCACGGTTTTGCTATAGGTTCCTTGTCGGTTGCTAAGGATTGTCTCAATCTGGATGAAGCCGGTGGGAATGCCCCGGGTATCAAAAACTAAGGAAGTCCCACCTGAAACTTGGGCGAGCTTTACCCGCCCCCAGTCCCCTTGGCCAAACGTGATGGTTTGGATCGCTTCGTTAGTATCGTAGGTTCTGTTGCCATTCCTATCTACAAAAACCAAGTACCCTCCGTTTCCAGTGGTAAAGAAGACCAAACCAGCGAAAGCGTTTTGCCGTATAGCCTCGAGCCGGGCCCGGGTTACCTGGGCGGCCAAGGACTGGGCTGCTTGGTTTACCGCTTGGCGGTCGGGGTTGAGGATACCGGCACTCAGGGCCAGCACCACCCCCAAAACCGCCAGGAGGATGACGAGTTCTATCAGGGAAAAGCCATGGCGCCATCTCACGCTTCCCAGGGTAGCCCCGGCTGAGGGTAGGCACATCCCCCAGATGGGGGGTTACTCCACCCGGGCACGGCCTTGCTGGCTGACGACCACTTTGCGGGTGGCGGTGCCGGAGGTGAGGCCTATGGTGCCGGTAATGGGCTTGGCGGGAAGGCCTCTGGGGTCGAACAGGATGGGCATATTGCCCAGGGTGCTCCGGCTGGGGTCTAGCCGCACCCGGGCCCAGTCGCCCTGGCCAAAGCGCACCAGATGGACCTCTTCGCCCGGGTCGTAAACCCGGTTCCCGTTTCGGTCCAGGAAGACGGCATACCCCCCTGCCCCCTGGGTGTAGACCATCAGGCCAGCAAAGCTGTTTTGCCGGATGGCCTCCAGCCTGGCCCGGGTCACTTGCGCCGCCAGGGAGCGGGCGGCGGCGTCCAGGGCCAGGCGGTTTGGGGAAAGGAGGGGAAGTCCCAGTCCCACGAGCACTCCCAGGATCCCCAGGATGACCAAAAGCTCAAGAAGGGTAAAGGCGCCCGTGCGCATGAGTCTAGGATCAGTCTAGCGGTATCTTGCCCCTTTCCGGGTGCGCTGGGCCAAGGAGTATGATGACCCCATGCAGGAGGTCTACATCGTTTCCGCGGTGCGCACCCCCATCGGGAAGTTTGGGGGGGCGTTTAAGGACGTAAGCCCGGTGGAGCTGGGGGCCCACGCCATGCGGGCGGCCTTGGCCCGGGCGGGGGTGGAGGGGAAGGAGCTGGACCTCTACGTGTTTGGGAACGTGCTTCGGGCCGGGCACGGGCAGCTACTTCCCCGGCAGGCGGCCCTGAAGGCGGGCATCCCCAAGGAGGTGGACGGGTACCAGGTGGACATGGTCTGCGCCTCGGGGATGATGGCGGTGATGAACGCCGTGCAGTTCCTGCGCACGGGGGAGGCAAGGCTGGCCCTGGCCGGGGGGATGGAGTCCATGAGCCAGGCGGGGTTTTACCTCTCCCATAGGGCCCGGTGGGGGTACAAGTTCCTCATGGGGGCTCCGGAAAGCCTCCAGGACATCCTCCTCAGGGATGGCCTGTCGGACCCCTTCTCGGGGGAGGCCATGGGGGAGCAGGCGGAAAGGCTGGCCCAGGACTACGGGGTGAGCCGGGAGGAGGTGGACGAGGCCGCCTACCTTTCCCACAAGCGGGCGGCGGAGGCCACGGAGAAGGGCTTTTTTGCCCAGGAGTTGGCCCCCATGGAGCTTCCCGGGAGGAAGGGGACGGTGGTGGTGGACAAGGACGAGGGCATCCGCCCCGAGACCACCCTCGAGTCCCTTTCGGCCCTGAAGCCGGCCTTCCGGAAGGAGGGCATCCTCACCGCCGGGAACGCCAGCCAGATCTCCGACGGGGCGGCAGCGCTCCTTTTGGCCTCGGAGGAGGCGGTGAGGGCCCATGGCCTGAAGCCCATCGCCCGGGTGCTGGGGGGAGCCTGGGCGGCAGGGGAGGCCTGGCGCTTCCCCGAGGCCCCCATTCCCGCGGTGAGGCGCCTTTTGGACCGGCTTGGCATGCGGGTGGAGGATTTCGGCCTCTTTGAGAACAACGAGGCCTTCGCCCTGAACAACGTGCTCTTCCACCGGCTCTTGGGGGTGCCCTACGAGCGCCTGAACGTCTTCGGGGGGGCGGTGGCCCTGGGCCACCCCATCGGGGCCAGCGGGGCCAGGATCCTGGTCACCCTGCTGAACGCCCTGAGGGTGAAGGGGGAGGAGCGGGGCCTGGCCGCCATCTGCCATGGGACGGGGGGGTCCACGGCCTTGGCGGTGGAGCTGGTCTAGCCTTAATCCAGGAGGGGTGCAGGAAGGCGGGAAGGGTCTAGACCAGGCCGTCCAGCTCGAAGGCCTCGAGGCGGAACTCCTCCAAGGCCACCCGGAAGGCCCCCTGGTAGGCCAGAAAACGGGCAGCCTCCCTAAGGGTTTCCTCCACCCACGCGGGGTCGTTGCCCAGGAGGCTCAGGCCCACCACCTCAAAGCCCCAGGCGTCCAGGCCATAAAGCCGGGCCGCGGAGACGGGGAAGCGGGCCTTGACCCGCTCCAGGGCCGGCTTGATAAGGGCGCGCTTTTCCTTGAGGCTACGGGCCGGGGTTTCCAGCCTTGCGGTGTAGAGGCCCAGATAGGCTTTCATGGCAGGGACGCCGCCGGCGTCAAGAACAGTTTGCAGGGGCCTGGGCCTCGGCGCAACTAGGATCCCCCTTCCGCCAGGATGGCCTTGGGCTGTTGGCTGAGAACAGGTATGTCCTTCTGGGCGATGGCGGCCACGATTTCCATATCCACGTCAATCATGGATAAGCCGGTTGCGCAGGTCGGCGATGCTCCGCCAGGGGACATGAGGGTACCGGCTCTGCCAAGCTGGGGAAAGACCCCTGGCTGCTTGCCCTGGGATTTCCAGAAAGGAGGCGGGTGCGGTCAGAGAGGCTGGCCTTCCTCATAAAGGGGTTTGGCCTCCTTTAGGACCTGCTCGCGGAAGTGGCGGCCCAGGCTTCTTGCCGTGTGGAGGTCTACCCGCCTGCCAAAGAGGCGGGCAAGCTCCTCTTCTAGCCGGAAAAAGTCTAGGCCGGGCACCTTTTCGGGGTAGAACTCCACCAGGAGGTCCAGGTCGCTTTGTTCGTCCGCCTCCCCCCGGGCAAAGGAACCGAATACCCAAAGGCGCCGTACGCCAAAAGGGCGGCACACCTGGCTGAGGGCCTTGGAGATGGGGCCTAAGACCTCTTGGGCCACAGGCCCATTGTAGCGCAAAAGGGCTTCCCGAAGGGCCTTAGAACATGGGCCCAATGCGGAAGTGGAGCCTCCCCGTGGGGCTTTCCGGGCTAAAGGCGTAGTCCAGGCGCAAGGAGGGGAGGAGGGCCCCAAAGAGGTCCAGGTCCAGCTGGAAGCCCAGGCCCGCCCCCCACTTTACCCCCCCGGTGTTGTCGGCAATGCCCAGGTCGGTGAAGAGGATGCCGTAGAGGTTGGTGCCCCCCTGGGGGGAGAGGCGGAAGTCGTAGCGGTACTCCACGCTTCCCGTGGCGAAGGAAAGCCCCCCGTATTTGCGGTCCTCGTAGCCCCTGAGGAGGAAGGCCTCGGCCCCACCCCCGGAGAGGAAGAAGCGCTCGCTTTCCGGGGGGAAGCCCAGGAGGGTGCCCGCGGAGAGGCGGAAGGCCAGGGCCTGGCGCCGTTCCTCGTCCAGGGGCATATAGGTCTTCCCCGTGGCCACCAGGGGCACGAAGAAGCTCCGCCCCCCCGTGTCGGGGAAGGAAAGGCCTAGGCCGGTGCTGAGGCTTGCCTCGTAGCCCTGGGTGCGGAAGCGGGGGTTGTCCACCTCGGTGTAGGTGAGGCCGGTGTCCAGCCTCAGGGTCCAGCCGGGGGTGGGGAGGAGGCTTTGGGCCAGGCTGGGGTTCTTGTAGCCGGTGCCGTCGCAGTACTTGGGGTCGTTGGGGTCGGTGGCCGCGGGGTTGCAGGGGGCATTGGGGTCATAGACCTCGAGGGCATACGCCGACCGCCGGGCGGAAAGCCCCAAGGAGAGGCGCAGGTTCTCCAGGTCCTGGGAGAAGGGGCGGGAGAGGGAGAACCCGCCCCCGGTGCGCCGTTCCGTGTACTCCCAACCGGTGTCCGTGCTTCCGTCCAGGAGCTTGTTGTTGCCGATGGGGGTGGAGAAGAGGCTGAAGGAAAGGCTGGTGCGCACCTCCTTGAGATCCCCAAAGTCCAGGTAGAGCCAGGGGATGGCGTAGCTCACCGAGAGGGAGAGGTTGTCCTTGGCGTCGTTTTGCACGAAGGCCAGGTCCACCCCCACCTGGTGGGCCAGGCCGAAGAGGTTGGTCTCCTTGAAGGAGACGCTACCCGACCAGCCCTCCAGGGAGCTCCAGCCCAAGGCGGGCTGGAAGAGGCCGGTGCGGGCCTCCTTGAGGGAAAGGACCACCACCACCTCGTCCTCCTTCTCCCCGGGGGCCAGGCGCACCCCGGGGGGCTCGGCGAGAAGCCCCGTGGCCATGAGGCGGGCGATGCCCTGGCGCAGGGCGGGGATGCTGAAGAGGCTTCCCGGCCTCGGAAGTTCCCGCAGGATCACCTCCTCCTGGGTGCGGTGGTCTCCCTGCCACTCCAGGCGGTAGCCCCCGATCTTGAGTTCCAGGACCTGCAGGCGGAAGACCCCCTCTTGGAAGCCGTAGCGCACGTCGGCCACCTCGTAGCCCTTTTCCTGGTAATAGCTGGCGATGCGCCGGGCGTCCTCCTGGGCCAGGGTGGGAGTGTAGACCTCCCCGGGCTTCAGGCGGAGGAGGGCCAGGAGGGTTTCCGTGGGGAAGGCGGTGTTGCCGCTCACCTCCACCCGCTCGATCACCCCGCCTTCCGGGCCCGGCTGGAGCTGGATCCCCACCCCCTCCCCCTCGGGGGTGAGGTTGAAGTTCACCACCCGGGAAAGCCTTTTGGAAAGGGCCTGCACCCCTTCCAGGAGGAGGTCGTAGCGCAGGTAGTCCCCGGGCTTCAGGGGAAAGCCCGTGAGGTCCAGGCCTTCTCCTTGGATGCGCACCACCTTGAGCTCCCGTACCGCCACGGTGAGGAGGCCGTCCTCGAGGCGGCTTTCCTGGGCATCGGGGCCGCTAAAGCGGTAACCGGCCCTCTCGTAGCGGGCGGCCAGGCCCCTTAGGGCCTCCTGGTACTTGGCGAAGTCAAAGGGGCCCTTTAGGGGTTCCAGGAGCTTCAGAAGTTCGGCCTCGGGGAGGAGGCTTGCCCCTTTTAGGCGGACCTCCTTCACCTCCGGGCTTTCCTCCACCCGGAAGGTGAGGGCCATCTTGCCCGCCTGCTCCTTGGCCTCCACCACCACCTTAGGGGTGAAGGGGAAGCCATTCTGCCGGTAGGCCTCGGCCAGGGCTTTGGCCGCCTCCCCGGCCCTTATGGGGTTATAGGTGGCCTCCGGGCCGATGGCGAAGTTCTGTTCCAGGAAGCGCAGGAGGGCCTCCTGGGGGAAGGCCTTGCCCTCCACCCGCACCTGGCCGATGGGGGGGTAGGGGGTGAGGGTGATCTTAAGGACATCCCCTTCCAGACGCACCTCCACCTGCTGGAAGTACCCGGTGGCCAGGAGGGCCTTCCTGGCCTCCTCGAGGTTCCCTGGCTCGTCCCCCACCCCGAAGGGCAGGGCGGCCCGGGCCAGGGCCTGAAGGACGGGGTCGCCCCCTTCCACCGCCACCTCCCGGATGGGGGCCGCCAGGGCCATTAGGCTCAAGAAGACCAGGGCAAGGGGCCGCTTCATGGCGGAAAGCTTACCAGAGGCGGGTGAAGGGGGCGTGAGAGTAGAATGCTAGGCATGGAGGTCTACGACAGGATCCAGGAGGCGGTGGCCTATATCCGCTCCAAGACCGGGTTTGTGCCCGAGGTGGGGATCGTCCTGGGCTCGGGGCTCGGCCCCTTGGCGGAGGAGGTGGCCAAGGAGGCGGAGATCCCCTACGGGGAGATCCCCCACTTCCCCCTTTCCACCGCCCCCGGGCATGCGGGGAGGCTGGTCCTGGGGGAGCTGGAGGGCAAGCGGGTTCTGGTCTACCAGGGCCGGGTCCACTACTACGAGGGCTACAGCGCTGAGGAGGTGGTCTTCCCCGTGCGGGTGGGGTATTTCCTGGGGGCCAAGACCTTCCTCCTCACCTCGGCGGCCGGGGGGTTAAACCCCAGGTTCCAGGCCGGGGGGATCATGCTCCACCTGGACTACCTCAACCTCGCCGGGGCCAATCCCCTTAGGGGGAGAAACGACGAGCGCCTAGGACCCCGCTTCCCCGTGATGTTTGAGGCCTACGATCCTGGCCTCATAGAGCTTGCCCGCAAGGTGGCCAGGAAGCAAGACCTGCACCTCTTTGAGGGGGTCTACGCCTGGTTCATGGGGCCCAGCTTCGCCAGCCGGGCCGAGCTCAGGATGCTCAGGGAGCTTGGGGCCGATGCCATCGGGATGTCCACGGTCCCCGAGGTCATCGCCCTGAGGCACCTGGGGGCCCGGGTCCTGGGCCTTTCCACCATCACGGACATGGCGGTGCCGGAGAGGGAGCACCACGCCACGGAGGAGGAGGTCCTGGCGGTGGCGGCCAAGACGGGGCCCATCTTCCGCCGCTTGGTGCGGGGGATCCTGGCTGAGCTTTAGGCCATGGGGCTTCCGGAGGTCCTCGAGGCCATGGAGGCCGCCTGCCGCCGCGCGGGGCGGGATCCCAAGGGGGTGCGCCTGGTGGCGGTGACCAAGGGGAGGAACGTGGAGGAAATCCAGGAGAAGGTCCTCCGCTACGGTTCCTTCCCCTTGGGGGAAAGCCGGGTTCAGGAGGCCTTGAAGAAGATGGAGCTTCTAGAGGCGGAGTGGCACCTCATCGGTCCCTTGCAGCGCAACAAGGCCAAGTTCGCCCCCCGGTTTGCCCTCATCCACTCCCTGGACTCCCTGCGCTTGGCGGAGGCCCTGGACCGGGTGGGGGAGAGGGAGGGGGTGAGGCTTAGGGTCCTAGTGGAGGTGAACCTGGGCCGGGAGCCCCAGAAGCACGGGTTTTTGGAGGAGGAGCTCCCCGAGGCCCTGGCCCGCATCCAGGAGCTTGGGCACCTGGAGGTCCTGGGCCTCATGACCGTGCCCCCGGTGGGCCCGGAGGCCGTGGTCCGCCCCATCTTCCGGAGGCTTTCGGAGCTGGCCGACCGCTTTGGCCTTCCCGAGCGCTCCATGGGCATGTCCGACGACTTCCCCATCGCCATCGAGGAGAGGGCCACCTTGGTGCGGGTGGGCCGGGCGCTTTTTGTAGACTGAGGGGCGCATGGACCTAACTCCCTTGGATATTCGCTACCAGGAGTTCCCCACGGGGCTTCGTGGCTACCAGAAGGAGGCGGTGAGGGGGTATCTGGCCCGGGTGGCCGAGGTCATGGAGGGCCTCATCCAGGAGAACGAGGGGCTGAAGGAGAGGCTTAGGGCCTTGGAGGAGGAGGTGGCCCGCCTGAAGGAGGCGGAAGGGGAGCTGAAGCGGGCGGTGGTGGCGGCGGAGCGCATCGCCCGGGAGCTCAAGGCCCAGGCGGAGCGGGAGGCGGAGCTGATCCGGAAGGAGGCCCTGGCGGCCAAGGACCAGGTGCTGAGGGAGGCGGCGGAGGAGCTTAAGCGCCTTAAGGGGGAGGTGGAGCGGGTAAAGGGGGAGAAATCCCTTTTTGTGGCCCAGTTCAAGGCCCTTCTCCAGGGGTACCTGGACTCCCTGAGGCACCTAGAGGAGGGCTCCTGAGGCCGTGCCCTCCGGGAAGGGGTTTCAGGCCCAGGTAGAGCCAGAGGCGGTAAAGGGCTTCCCGGACCCAGTACCTTAGGGGGTAGTCGCCGGGCACGGCATGGCCCTCCGCCCTTAGGCCCAAAAGCCGGGCCAGGAAAAGGGCCCGGGGCAGGTGGGGGGCGTCGGTGACCAGGAGGATCCGTCCGGAAAGGTGGGGCTTGAGGAAGAGGAGGTTCTCGTAGGTGGTCTGGCTTTGGGTTTCGCAGAGGAGGGCTTCCCGGGGCACGCCTTTGCTCCGCAGGTAGCGGCACCCCACCTCTCCCTCGCTGTAGGGGTCCCCGGGGAGCCTGCCCCCCGCCACCGCCACCCTGGGGGCTAGGCCCCTCCGGTAGAGGAGAAGGGCCGCCTCGAGGCGCCTTTCCAGGGCGGGGGAGGGCCGGCCCCCGTACTGGGCTGCCCCCAGGACCACGATCCAGCCGTAGCCCGGCTGGGCCATGGCCGGGGCCAGGAGGAGGGCCAGGAATAGCCCGCGCACCTCCTTCAATCTAGGGCCAAGGGCGCCCTTTTGGTATACTGGAAGTGCCTTGGAGAAGATCTTCGGCAAGACTGAGGGGCTCAAGAAGAGCGAGCTTAGGAGACTTTCCAACCTGTACCGTAGGCGGGTTCCCCCGGAGAGGGTCCTCACCGCCGAGCTGGCCCAGGCCCTGGCCGGGCTCTCCCAGGAGATGGGGAGGCCCATAAGCCTCCTCCTGGACCGGGAGGGGCGGGTGGTGCGGGTGGGGGTGGGGGATGCCAAGGACCTGCCCATCCCCGAGGGAGCCAGGGGGGAAAGGAGGCTATCGGGCTTCCGCCTCCTCCACACCCACCTGGCCAAGGGCGGGCTTTCCCGCCCCGACCTCTCGGTGCTTTTCCTAAACCGGCTGGACAGTTTGGCGGCCCTGGAGGTGGAGGACGGCAGGCCCGCCACCTTGCACCTGGCCTTCCTCTCCCCGCCCAAGGCCCAGGAGGAGGACTGGCGCATCCTGCCCCCCAGGCCCTACTTCCAGTACCTGGATTTTGACCACAAGGCGGAGGTGGAGGCCCTGGAGGAGGAGATGGCCCGCCAGGCCCGGGTGCGGGAGCTTTTGGACGGCAGCGGGGAGCGGGCCATCCTGGTGGGGGTGGACCGGGGGGAGGGCCCCGAGGCGGAGGCCTACCTATCGGAGCTCGCTGAGCTCACCCGCACCGCCGGCGGCGTGCCCGTGAAAAGGGTCCTGGTCTTTCGCCCCCACCTGGACCCCCGGTACCTGGTGGGGTGGGGCAAGCTGGAGGAGCTGAAGAGCCTGGCCTACCACGAGAACGCCTCCACCCTCATCTTCGGCCTGGAGCTCACCCCCACCCAGGCCCGGGAGATCGAACGGGCCACGGGCCTAAAGGTCCTGGACCGGACCCAGCTCATCCTGGACATCTTCGCCCTGCACGCCAAGACCCCGGAGGCCCAGACCCAGGTGGAGCTGGCCCAGCTCAGGTACCTCCTCCCCCGCCTGGTGGGGAAGGGGAAGGAGCTGAGCCGGCTAGGGGGTGGGATCGGCACCCGGGGCCCCGGGGAGACCAAGCTGGAGGTGGACCGGAGGAGGCTACAGGAGCGGATCGCCCACCTGAGCCGCAGGCTTGAGGAGTTCACCCGGCGCCGGGAGGAGGCGAGGAGGCAGAGGAAGCGCCGGGGGGTGCCCCTGGTGGCCGTGGTGGGCTACACCAACGCGGGCAAGACCACCCTCCTCCAGGCCCTGGCCCGGGGCGGGGAGCCCGGGGAGGACAAGCTCTTCGCCACCCTAAGGCCCCTCACCCGTCGGGGCTTCCTCCCTGGGGTGGGGGAGGTGCTCTTCACCGACACCGTGGGCTTCATCCGCCAGATGCCCAAGGAGCTCCTAACCGCCTTCCGGGCCACCCTCGAGGAGGTGAGGGAGGCCGACCTTCTCGTCCACGTCCTGGATGCCTCGGAGGAGGGGGCCCTGGGCCGGTACCGGGTGGTGGAGGAGCTTCTGGCGGAGCTGGGGGTGGAAGCCCCCCGGGTCCTGGCCCTCGCCAAGGCGGACCGGGCGGCCCCCTATGACCTCTACTACCTGAGGGAAAGGCTTGGGGGGATACCGGTCTCCGCCCTGAAGGGCACGGGGCTTCCTGAGCTCAAAGGGGCCCTGGCCGAGGCCCTCCTCAGGGTGGGGGTGCGGCCCCAGCCCTGGGCCCAGGCTCCTCAGTACACGTAAAACCCCTTTAGGCCGGTCTCCTCCCCCCACTGGACCTCCACCTCCTCCACCCGGCTCAAGCGGGGGCCCTGCTTGAGGTGGTGGAGGAAGGCGAGGAGGTCCTCCCTGGGGCCTTCCGCCACCACCTCCACCCGGCCGTCGGGGAGGTTTTCCGCATAGCCGGAAAGCCCAAGCTCCAGGGCCTTCTTCTGGGCGAAGGCCCGGTACCCCACCCCCTGCACCCTTCCCTTGACCAAGGCCACCAGGCGCGGCATGGGTCTATTATTCCCCACGGCCCCTGGGGATTCGTGCCGTTAAGGGGTTGCCACCAGGTTTTCATCTCCCTTCACTATGCTAAGGGGGATGCGCCTTGGGCTCCTCTTCCTGGGGATTTTCCTGTGCCTCACCCTTCTTCTAGCCTGGCCTCCCCTGCTCCGGCTGGCGGTGGAGCGGGGGATGGGCCTGGCGGGGTTGGAGGGCCAGGTGCAGGAGGTGGGGGGGCACCTGCTCTTGGGGCTCCGCCTGCAGGGGGTAGCCCTAAAGGGGGAGGGGGTGGCCCTGGAGGCGGAGGAGGTGCGCCTGGGCTATGACCTTTTGGGGCTTCTTCGCAAGGAGCTTCCCCTCTCCCTGGCCCTAAGGGGTGCGAGGATCAAGCCCACCTGGGAGGCCCTCTTCCCGGAAAAACCCGGACCGCCCCCTGCCCTCCGGGTGGTCTTCCGGCAACTTCGCCTGGAGGACGCCCAGGTGGAGCTTCCCCAGGGGAAGAGGCTTTTCCTGCCCCCCTTGCGCCTTACCCTCCTTGGGGAAAACCCCTATGCCTTCGTGGCCCGGCTTCCCGGGGGGAGCTTCCAGGGGGAGGCGCGGGCCTTGGCCCAGGACCTGTCCGCCTGGGAGGTGCGCTATCGGGGCGAGGTGCCGGGGCTTTCCTTTTTCTACGAGGGGCTTAAGGGGGGGAGGCTTTCCGGGGTTTTCCGCCTTGGCCCTTCGGGCATGGAGGGGCTGGCCCAGGTGGAAGGGGGGGTGGTGGAGCTGGTGGGCTTCCGCCTCACCGGGGTGGAGGGGCCCATCCGCCTCCGGGACGACCGGGTGGAGGCGGAGCTGAGGGGGGTGGGCCTCGAGGGGCCCCTTTCCGCCAAGGCCGAGGTGGACTTGAAGGGGGAACGCTACCGCTTCTCCCTCCGGGGCCGGCCCCGCCTTCTTGCCCTGGCCCAGCACTACCGCCTTTCCCTACCGGTGGAGGGGGATGGGGAGCTTCGCCTCGAGGGGGAGGGGTGGGACCGGGTCCAGGTGAAGGGTTGGTTTGCGGGGGAGGGGCGGCTTCTCTCCGAGCCCTTTCGCCACCGGGGAAGCCTCTCCTTTGACCAGGTCTTCCGGCTGGAGGCGGAGGCGGAGGGGAGGTTCTTTGACCGCACCTACCGGCTGGGCTTTGGCCTGGTGGGCCAGGGCTACCGGGCGAGCCTGGAGGACTCCTTGGGAAGCAGGGTGGTCCTGCAGGGCCAGGGGGACCGCGTGGAGGCCCGGGGCCAGGTGGCCTGGCCTAGGCCCCTGGAGGGCCTTGCCCAGGTGGCCTTTGAGGCCCGGGGAAGCCGCTGGCAGGCCCGGGTGCAAAGCCCCGGGGTAGGCCTTCCCCTCTTCCGGCCCCTGGATCTTTCGGGGGAGGTGAGGGGGGAAGGGGAGCGGGTTTCGGGGCGGCTTGGCCCCTTGGCCCTTCGGGGTAGCTGGAGCTCCCTTGGGCTTCAGCTTGCGCCCACGCCCCTGCAGGTGGGAAGCCTCGAGGGGGAGGGAAGGCTGGTCTTGGGGAGGCTCGAGGCCTCCTTGCGCTACAGTTCCCCCTACGCCGCCTTCCCCTTGCGGGTGTGGCAGGAGGATGGGGCCTTCCGCTTCCTGAGCCCCCACGGGGAAGGGGAGTACCGGGGTGGGGCCCTGGCCCTCCGCTTGCGGGACCTGCCCATCCACGCCCTGGACGAGCTCCGCCTTTCCGGGCAGGCCCTTTACCGGGATGGCGGGCTTTCGGGAAGGTTCGCCCTGAGGGGCCGCCACCTGGAGGCGGAGGGGAGTTTGCGCCGCCTGGGGGCAGAGATCAAGGGAAGGCTTTTGACCCCCCTGGGGGAGCTTCCCTTCGCCGGGGCCTACGATCCCGAACCCGGCCTCACCCTGAGGGCCCAGGACCTCCTCCTGCGCTATCAGGGGGGCTTGAGCCTGAAGGGGAGGGCCCAGCTGGGACCCCTGGCCCTTTGGGCGGACCTGGCCTGGGACGGAGGCTTCCGGGGCCAGGCCCGGGTGGAAACCCCTTGGGTGGCGGGGGTGGTGAAGGGAGAGGGGGGGAGGCTTCTCCTCGAGGGCCTCGAGGGGTATGCCGAGGGCCAGGGTGAGGTCTACCCCGGGCTTGAGGTGAGGGGCCGGCTGAACCCCCCTTGGCCCGAGGGCCTCGAGGTGCCTCCCTTGCCCTTCCACCTGGACCGGAAGGGGCTGGAGGTGCCTGGGGTGGGGAGGCTGGAGTTCACCGGGCGGTACCCCTTCCACCTGGCCCTCCCTTGGAGCTACAGGGGGGTATCCGGCCACCTCCAGGCGCAGGGCACCCTGGAAGGAGGCCAGCTTACCCTCTCCTCTCCCTATGGCCTGGTGGAGGCCCAGGGAGGGTGGCGGGACCTACGGGTAAAGGGGCAGGGGGAGGTTCCCCTTTTGGGACCGGTGGGGATAGGGGGAAGGCTGGACCTCCTGGGGCTTTCCTACCAGGCCCAGGCCCACCTGGAGAGGCTGGGCCTAAGGCTCAGCCTGGCGGGGCGGGGGGCGGGCGTGCGCTTTCAGGGTCAGGCTCCGGGCCTTCGCCTCTTTGGGGGGTACGAGGGGGGTCTGAGCCTCCTGCTGCAGGCGGAGGCCTTTGACCTTTCCCCTTGGAGGCTTCCCGCCCGGGCCAGCGGCACCTGGGGCACCCGGGGGGGAAGCCTCCGGCTGGAAAGCCCCTACGGGAAGGCCCTCTTGACCGGGGAGGAGCTGCTTTCCGCCCGGGCAAGGCTGGAGGGGCCCTACTTCCGGGGAGAGGGGCGGGTTTCCCCGGAAGGGCTTTCCTTGGCGGTGCGGGGAGCTTACCAGCAGAACGGCCTAGGGGTGCGCCTCGAGGCGGAGGGTGGGGGGTCCTGGCGGGCCTTCAGCCTGGGGCTTTCCGGTGAGGCCCGGCTTCCCTACCTGGGCGTCCTGCCCCTTTCGGGAAGGGTGTGGACCGAGGAGGGAAGCCTTCGCTACCGGTTGCAAGGCCCCGTGTCCCTCGAGGGGGAGGGGCTTAGCTATAGGGGTAGCCTGGCCTTGCCCTTCTCCGTCCTGGGAAGGGAGGGAAGGATCGCGGGGAGCTTCCGGGGCCAGGGGCTTCGGGTGGCGGGGGAGGGGGAGGGGAGGTTTGCCGGCCTGCCCTTCGCCTATCGGTGGGGATACGAGGGTGAGCCCTTCCTGGCCCTGCGGTGGGAGGGGGGTGAGGCGGAGCTAAAGGGGGAGGAGGTGGGGTTTTCCCTGGAGGAGGTTTCCCCCTTGGCCCAGGCCCTGGGCCTTCCCCTTGCGGGAAAGGCGGAGGGCAGGCTGACCCTTTCCGGGGAGGGGGAGGCCTGGGCGCGGGTGCGCTACGGGGCCGAGCCCTTGGCCCTGGACTACCAGGGGGGAGTCCTCCGCCTATTCCTTGCCGGGCGGGATGCGGGCCTAGCCTGGGCCCCCAGGGAGGGGAGGCTTTGGGGGCTTGGGGGCTTGGCCGGGGAGGGCAGGCTCCGCCTGGGGCCCGGGCTCCAAGGGGAGGTGGAGGGGAGTTTCCGCTACGGTTCCCTGGGGCTTGGGCTTAAGGGTCCCTTGGAGGGCCTGGCCCTGGAGGCCCGGTACCAGGGGGAGGGGCTGGGGTGGACGGAGCTTTCGGGCTGGGTGAACCTCCTGGCCCTCCGGGGGCAGGGTACCCTGCGCCATGCCTCCCCTTACGGGGAAGGGGAGTTGGCCTGGGCCTTGGAGGGAGGCCGCTACCGGGGGAAGGGAAGGTTTAGGAGCCTCCGCTACCTGAAGCAGGAGGGCCCCTTGCGCCTGGAGGGGGAGGGAGGCCGGGTGGAGCTTTCCTGGGGGGCACCCCTGGTCGTGGTGGCCCGGTACCAGGGGGCCTGGCATCTTTCGGCGCGGGGGGAAGGGGAGGTGGAGGGGGTGGCCTTGCGGGTGGACCTCGCCTGGGGCCCGGAGGGGTACCGGGGAAGGCTTTTTGCGGAGGGGCATGGGCTTGCCCTAAGGGGAGAGGGGGAGGGGCCCTTGCGCCTCCAGCTGGAGGGCAAGGACCTTCCCGGGGAGGTGGCGGCAGAGGCTATCCTGGAGGGCTTCCTCCTATCGGGTAAGGCGAGGTACCGCCTGGGGCTGGGCCAGGCCCGGCTGGAGGCCCAGGGGAGCTTCCAGGCGGGGTGGCCTGAGGCCCTCCGGGGCCAGCCCTTGGGCCACCTGGAGGGCCAAGGAAGCCTCTTGGGGAAGGGGGAGGCCTTGCCCTTCCGCTTTGCCTACCGCTACCGGGGTGGGCCTTTGGGGCTGGAAGCCCTTTCCCTGGCAGGGGAGGCGGAGGGTTTCCGCTTGGGATTTGCGGAGGGGCATCTGGTCCTGGACTTGGACCGGGACCTTGCCCCCTTTGGCCTTCCCGGGCGGCTGAAGGCCCAGGCGGATGGGCCCTGGCAGGAGGCCCTCGAGGTCCGCCTGGAGCGCCCAGAGGGGTGGTTTTCCGGGAAGGCGTGGCTGTGGCCCCTCCGGGCGGAGCTTGCGGGGGAGGTGCTTGGGGAAAGGGTAAGGCTCCGGTACGGGGATGGGGAGGTGTTGGGGGATTTCCAGGGGCCAAGGCTTCGGGGGGAGGCCCGCTACCGGAAGGGGCTTTCCGGCCTCCTTACCCTTCGCTACCCCTTGCCCCAAGGGGGGCTCATTGGCAGGGTGGACCTGGGGGCGGGCCTTTTCCAGCTCCAGGGAGAGGGGGCCTGGAGGGGAGGCCTGGAAGGGAGGTTCTGCCTGCCGGCTCCCCTGGGTGGGTGCCCGGGCCTCGAGGGTGAGGTGCGGGGAGGCCTGGCCTACGGGGAGTATGCCTTTTCCGGAAGCTACGCCTACCGGGCGAAGGAGGGTTACCTGGGAGAGGTGGCCGGGGAGGGTAGGCTTTCCAGCCCTTACGGGGTGGTCCTGGCCCGGGGAGGGGGGCTGGGCCTGGACCTGGTGGGGGAGGGGCTTCCCCTGTCCGGGCGGCTGGACCTTCTTCCCTTTCGCCTGGCCTACCGCTACGCCGGGGACCTGCCCAGGGGCCTAGGGGAGCTTTGGGCCCAGGGGGTTTACCCTGGGGAGTGGCTTAGGGGCCGGTTCCGCCATGGGGAGGTGGAGCTTGCCCTCGTGGGCCTTCCTGGATTCCAGGTGGAGGTTTCCGGACAGGGGGTGTCGGGGAGGCTGGGTCCTGAGGGCGTGGATCTGGCCCTTCAGGGGTTTGCCTATGGTCCCTTGAGCCTTTCGGGTAAGGTGGCAGGCCCCTGGCGGGAGGTGGGGCTGGACCTTTCCCTAAAGGCCTTTGGCCGCCAGGCCCAGGCCCGGGGGCGTTACGGGGAGGAAGGGCTTTCCCTGGCCTTCCGCGGGGACCTCGAGGGGGAGGTGGCCTGGAGGGAAACCTGGCGGGGGAGGGTGGCCTTTGGGGAGGGAAGCCTGGAGCTTTCCGGACGGGGCCTTCCCCAGGTTTCCGGGGAGGTTCTTGGGGAGAGGGTGCGCCTGGCCTGGCCCCTTTTACAGCTGGGGGGGGTGCGCCTGGACCTTGCCTCCCGCTTGGCCGAAGGGGAGGGGAGGATTCTCGCGCGCCTCCTGCCCGGGGGTATCGCCCTCAGGGGGGAAGGGGAAAGGCTTTTGCTGGACTACCGGCTACCAGGGCTTGGGCTTCCCCTGGAGGGGATCCTGGACCTAAAGGAGGCCTCCTTGGTCCTGGCGAGCTCCGAGGGGGAAGGGGCCTTGCGCTACGCCGGGGAGAGGGTGGAGGGGACCCTGGCCCTGGACCTCTTTGGGGTAAGGGTGCGCTTCCAGGGTGAGGGGGATCGGGTGCACCTGTCGGGGGCGCATCCCGCCTTCCCCTGGTGGGTGGCGGGGGCGGGTAGCCTGGAGGGGGAGGTGGACCTCCTGGGGGCCTACCGGCTTTCCTACCGGGCGGGGGAGCAGGGGGTGGAGCTTTCCGGAAAGCTTCTCCAGGCCTACCTGGAGGCCCAGGGCCCCTACCTTTCCGGTAGCCTCTCCTATCCCCCCGCCGGGGAACTCCGGGTGGACCTTCCCCTTCCCCCCTTGGAGGGCCGTTTCCGGGGCCGGGTCTTTGGGGAAGGGTACCAGGTGGAGGGGGTGCTGGAGGCGGCGGCGGGCCGGATCGCCGCCAGGGGAAGCCTTCTTCCCCTTAGCGGGAAGCTCCGCCTGGAGGGGGCTCCTTTGGAAGACCTTGCCGGCCGCTATGCTCCCTACCTGAAGGGGGTGGTTTCCGGGGAGCTTTCCCTGGAGGGTACCCGGGCCCGGGGGCGGTTGGAGGGGGAGGCGGAGGTGGCGGGAAGCCGCCTGCCCCTCCTCTTCACGGGTACCCTGGGGCCAGGGTTGGTGCAGGGGGAGGGACGGCTGGGGCAAAGCCCCTTCCGGGTGGCCCTCGAGGGGGAACATCTGGACCTTACCGCCAACTTGCGGGGCTTCCCCCTCCACCTCCTCCTCATGGCGGTGGCGGGACCTTTGGAAGGGGAGGCCTACTGGACGGGGTCGGTGCGGCTCCGCCTTCCCCTTTCCCATCCCCTGCGGGGCGAGGGGGTCCTGGTGGGGGAGGCCTTGCGCTTCGTGGGGGCCGGGGATGAGCTTAAGGGCCAGGCGGTCTTCCGCCTGGAAGGCGGCCGGGTCCTGGTGGACCGGCTCCGCCTTTCAGGCCGGGGAAGCTGGGAGGGCGGGGGATACTGGAGCCCCGAGGGGAGCGACCTTTACCTGAGCCTAAAGGACACGGTCTTCACCCCCGTGCTCCGGGTGGTGCCTCCCTTAAAGCCCTACCGGCCCGAGGGTTCGGGAAGCCTTCTCCTAAGGCTTAAGGGGGAGGGCTTCCAGGTGGAGTTCCAGGACTTCCGCTTCCGCCTGGGACCGGTGGCGGGGTATCTGCCCCAGGGCCTGCTCTCCCTGAACGGGGGGGCGCGGGCGGCGGGGGAGCTTACCCTCTCCGCTCCCTTCCCCGGGAGGGCCAGGCTGGGTCTGGAGGGGGATGGGGATAGGTTCCAGGTGAGCGCCAAGGGTGTGGTTACCCTGCCCGGGCTGAAGGAGGAAACCCCGGCGGAGGTGGCCTTCCGTTACCCCGGCTACGGGGTGGAGATCCGCCTGGGGGAGGCCCAGGCCCAAGGGACCCTCTTCCCCTTGCGCCTTGCCGGCTACGGCCGGCTTCCCCTTTACTACCCCCAGTACTACCTGCAAGAGGGTCTTCTGGACGTGAAGAGCTTCTTCCTCTACGAGGAGAAGGGCACCTACCACCTCACGGGCAACGCCGAGGTGCTGAAGGCAAGGCTGGCCCTGCCGGAGGCCCAGGCCCGGCAGCTTTCCCAGGAGGGGGTGGCCTTGCAGGCCCCAGGGGAGAAGCCCGCCCCGGTGCCCCTGGTCTTCGAGGGGGTGCGGGTGTATGCGGAAAGGGGGGTCTTGGTGCAGGAAAGCCTGGCCCAGGGGGAGCTCAGGGGGGAGGTGTTTTTGGGGGGAAGCTACGCCGACCCCTACCTCTCCGGGCAGGTGGAGGCCCTATGGGGTAACTTCCGCCTCTGGGATTCCCTCTTTACCCTGGATCCCGCGGGGAGCCTCCTACGTTTCTTTCCGGACCGGGGCATCCTGCCCGAGTTTCGCCTCGAGGCCCAGGCGGAAACCCGGGGCTACAGGGTCTTCCTGGAGGCCAAAGGGGAGTTTTTGCGAGAAAATGGCCGGGTGAAGGTGCGCCTTGAGCCCCACTTCACCTCGGATCCCGCCCTCACCGAACCCGAGATCTATGCCCTCCTCGCCCTGGGGACCCCCGACGTCACCCGCCTGGCGGAAACCCTGCCCCAGGTGGCCCTGGGAGCGGCTTTGGAGAACCTGGTGCTGGGCCAGCTGGAAAGGGAGCTGGCCCGTTCCCTGGGCCTGGACCGGTTCCAGGTGCAGCTTCCCGTGTTCCAGGGAGGGGACCTGCAGGAAACCCGTTTTTCCGTGGGCAAGTACCTGAGCCCCGAGCTCTTCTTGGGCTACGAGCTGGACCTCAGGGGGGTGCAGACCTTAAGCGCCCAGTACCGCCGGGATGGCCTCACCTTTTCCCTGGGCTCCACCTTTTTGCCGGGGGATGGCAGGCTTGCCCGCTTCACCTTCACCCTGGGCTACGACCTCACCCCGGCTCTGGGCTTGAGCTTTAGCCTCGAGGCCGCGGACGCCACCCGCTTCAGCGTGGGTGCCCTTTACCGGTGGTAGCATGGCCCAGGTATGCGCGCTTTGGCCAAGCTGGCCCCGGAGGAGGGCCTAACCCTGGTGGAACGGCCCGTGCCCGAGCCGGGCCCGGGGGAGATCCTGGTGCGGGTGGAGGCCGCCAGCATCTGCGGCACCGACCTCCATATCTGGCGGTGGGACCATTGGGCCAGGGGCAGGATCAAGCCTCCCCTCATCACCGGGCACGAGTTCAGCGGGGTGGTGGAACAGGTGGGCCCCGGGGTCAAAAGGCCCCAGGTGGGGGACCACGTGAGCCTGGAAAGCCACATCGTCTGCCACACCTGCCCCGCCTGTCGCACGGGCAACTACCACGTCTGCCTCAACACCCAGATCCTGGGGGTGGACCGGGACGGCGGGTTTGCGGAGTACGTGGTGGTGCCCGCGGAAAACGCCTGGGTAAACCCGAGGGAGTTGCCCTTTGAGGTGGGGGCCATCCTGGAGCCCTTCGGAAACGCGGTGCACACGGTGTACGCGGGAAGCGGGGTGTCCGGCAAAAGCGTCCTCATCACCGGGGCGGGGCCCATTGGCCTCATGGCGGCCATGGTGGCCCGGGCCAGCGGGGCCGGGCCCATCTTGGTATCCGATCCCAACCCCTACCGCCTGGACTTCGCCAGGCCCTACGCCGACCGCCTCGTTAACCCCTTGGAGGAGGACCTCCTTTCCGTGGTGCGGGAGGTGACGGGAAGCGGGGTGGAGGTCCTCTTGGAGTTTTCCGGGAATGAAACGGCCATCCACCAGGGACTAAAGGCCTTGATCCCGGGGGGGGAGGCCAGGATCCTGGGGATCCCCTCGGACCCCATCCGCTTTGACCTGGCGGGGGAGCTGGTCATGCGGGGGATCACCGCCTACGGCATCGCGGGAAGGAGGCTCTGGCAGACCTGGATGCAGGGCACCGCCTTGGTCTACTCGGGCCGGGTGGACCTTAGCCCTCTCATCACCCACCGCCTGCCCTTAAGCCGGTACCGGGAGGCCTTTGGCCTCTTGGCCTCGGGGCAAGCGGTAAAGGTGATCCTGGACCCCAAGGCGTAGGCCTTGGGGTGTGAGGGGGTCCACCCTTGGGGGGCGGACCCCCGTGCTAGCCTTAGCGGCAAGGGGGGTGGGTATGGTTTCCCGCAGGCGGGTGCTCGTAGGCCTTTTGGGGCTTTCCCTGGCACGGGGGCAGGGGCTTCGGGTGGAGGAGGTGGTGGGGGGCCTCGAGGTGCCCTGGGCCCTGGCCTTTTTGCCCGACGGGAGCTTTCTGGTTTCCGAGCGGCTGGGACGGATCCAGTGGGTGCGGGGAGGAAGGGCCTCCCTTTACGCAAAGCTTCCCGTTTACCACCGGGGGGAGTCGGGGCTTTTGGGCCTCGCCCTCCATCCCCAGTTTCCCCAGGAGCCCTACCTCTTTGCCTACCGCACGGTGGAGGAAGGGGGCCTCAGAAACCAGGTGGTGCGCCTGAGGCACCAAGGGGAAAGGGGCGTGCTGGACAGGGTGATCCTGGACGGGATTCCCGCCCGCGCCCACGGCCTACACTCCGGGGGGCGGCTCGCCTTCGGCCCCGATGGGATGCTCTACGTGACCACGGGGGAGGCCTACGAGCGGGAGCTGGCCCAGGACCTCTCCTCCTTAGGGGGCAAGATCCTAAGGATCACGCCGGAGGGCAGGCCGGCCCCGGGGAACCCCTTCTTGGACCGCCCCGGGGCCAGGCCCGAGATCTACAGCTATGGCCACCGCAACCCCCAGGGTCTGGCCTGGCACCCCAGGACCGGGGAGCTTTTCGCCAGCGAGCACGGCCCCAGCGGGGAGCTGGGCTTTGGCCACGACGAGGTGAACGTGATCCTGGCGGGCGGCAACTACGGCTGGCCCCGGGTGGTGGGGGAGGGGAAGGATCCCCGCTACCGCAACCCCCTCCACTTCTGGCCCGAGGGGTTCCCTCCCGGGAACCTGGCCTTCTGGAGGGAAGCCCTGTACGTGGCGGGCCTCAGGGGGCAGGCCCTTTTGCGGCTCGTCCTGGCAGGGGGAAGGGGCAGCTGGCGGGTGGTGCGGGTGGAAACGGCCCTTTCGGGCTTTGGCCGCCTAAGGGAGGTGCAGGTGGGTCCCGATGGAGCCCTCTACGTCACCACCTCCAACCGCGATGGCAGGGGCCAGGCGCGTCCCCAAGACGATAGGGTGCTGAGGCTGGGTTAGGCTTTAGGGGTGGAAAGGATTTTGCCCTTTCGCTTTGATGAGGGGGAAGGGGTCTTCTGGCTTCTGGACCAGAGGAGGCTTCCCCTCGAGGAGGCCTTTGTCCCCGTGCGTACCGCCCGGGAGATGGCTGAGGCCATACGGGCCATGGTGGTGCGGGGGGCCCCGGCCATCGGGGTTTCCGCCGCCTATGGCATGGTTCTAGCCCACCTCAGGGGGGAGGACCCAGAGGAGGCGGACCGCCTACTACGGCAGAGCCGGCCCACGGCGGTCAACCTCTTCTACGCCTTGGATCGCATGCGCCCCCACTGGGGGAACCTGGCGGAAAGCCTTAAGGAGGCCCGGGCCATCTGGCGGGAGGTGGAGGAGACGGAAAGGGCCATCAGCCTGCACGGGGCCAAGGTGCTAAGGGGCCAGGTCCTAACCCACTGCAACACCGGTCCCCTGGCCACAGGGGGGTACGGCACCGCCCTAGGGGCCATTGTGGAGGCATACCGCCAAGGGCGGGTTTCCCACGTTTGGGTGGACGAAACCCGGCCCTACCTGCAAGGGGCCAGGCTTACCGCTTATGAGCTGCAAAGGGCAGGGGTTCCCGCCACCTTGATCGCGGACAACATGGCGGGCTTCCTCATGGCCCAGGGCCGGGTGGATGCGGTCATCGTGGGGGTGGACCGCATGGCCCTGAACGGGGACTTCGCCAACAAGATCGGCACCTATACCCTGGCGGTTCTTACCCACCATCACGGGATTCCCTTCTATGCCGCCCTGCCCCTCTCCTCCGTGGACCCAAGCCTGGAAAGCGGAGAGGGGATCCCCATAGAGGAGCGTTCCCCCGAGGAGGTCTTGGAGCTAAGGGGGGTGCGCCTCGCCCCCTTGGGGGTAGCCGCCTACCATCCCGCCTTTGACATCACCCCTCACCGCTACCTGACGGGGATCATCACGGAGAAGGGGATTCTCTACCCACCCTTTGACGAGGCCTTGCGGCATGCTCTGGGGATTTCTTGAGAGCCTCTTGGGCCATGCCTGCCCGGGGTGCGGGGGGAGGTTGGACGCACCCCTCCTCTGCACCGCCTGCCGCCGGGACCTCAGGGCTTTTGCCGCCGGGGAGATGGTTTACCTGGGCCTTTACGGACGGGTGGGGGGATTGGTGCGGGCCTTGAAGTACGGCAGGCGGTTCGGTCTCGCTCCCATCCTGGCCGAGCCCTTGGCGGAGGCGGTCTTGGCCCAGGGCTGGAGGCTTTCCGGGGTCACCGCCGTTCCCACCTTGTTCCCCAGGCTGGTGCTACGGGGCTACAACCCCCCTGAGCTCCTGGGCCGCATCCTGGCCGCCCGCCTGGGCCTTCCCTACCTGCGGGTCTTGCGGCGGAGGCGCTACACCCCAAGCCAGCCCACCCGGGGCCGGGCCCGGCGGCACCTGCCTCAGGACCTCTTTGTTCCCACCCTGCGGGTGGAGGGAGACTGGCTTCTCGTGGACGACGTCCTCACCAGCGGGGCCACCTTCCTTAGGGCCAGGGAAGCCCTCCTTAGGGCAGGGGCAGGCCGGGTCTACGGGGCCTTCTTGGCGGTGCGGGACCCTGGGGCCCTGGGCCCTTACCGCTAAAGCCCACACTTCTCCCTGCCCTTGGCCCTAGACTGGGACAAAGGGGGTGGGTATGCGTGAGGAAGTTGCGTAGGTTGTCGGACCTTCTCCCCCACCTCCGGGAAGGCCGCTACCGCTTGGGACCCCATGTGGCCAAGCACATGCTTCAGGAGGGTTTCACCGAGCCTGACGTGCTCAGAGCTTTGGAATGGGGCAGGGAGCTGGCCATCTACCCTGAGGACCAGCGGATGTTGGTCTTGGGCTACATGGTCTTTCCTCCCCGGCTGAAGCTCCCCCTGCACGTGGTGCTGGAGTACGCCACCCCGCGGCACGTGGACATCGTGACCGCCTTCATCCCCAAGGAGCCCTACCGGGTGTACTCCCGGGCCCGGCTTGCGGCCATCCTGCGCTTTGACGGGGCTTTGGAGGAGGTGCGCTGGAACCGGCCCAAGGAGGCCTACCCCGCGTGGGACTAGGCGCACTCCGGGCAACGGCCGTAGACCATGACCTCGTGCCCCTCGGCCAGGAAGCCCGGGGGCAGGTGGCCTTCCAGGGCCAGATCGCAACCCAGAAGCTCATACACCCTTCCGCAAAGGCGGCAGAGAAAGTGGTGGTGGTGCTCCCTTCCCGCGGGTTCGTAGCGGGAGGGTTCGCCGGGGAGGGCCACCGGGGTGAGGAATCCCTCCTCCACCAGACCCTTCAGGGTGCGGTACACGGTGGCAAGGCCTAGGGAGGGCACCTTCTTTCTGGCCAGCTCCAGGACCTCCTGCGGGGAAAGGGGACGGCCCGCCTCCAAAAAAGCCTCCCGGATGGCCCGCCGTTGCCGGGTGGAGCGCTCCATGGCTTTAGGATAGCAAGTTGAGAAGAAGTTTTCATCCGGAATGTGTAGAGTAGCCCTATGCGCCTTTGGGTACTGTTCGGTCTCCTTTTCCTCCCCGCCCTGGCCCAGGGGGATGGAGGCTACCTGGTGGGGAGGATCCTGGCCCTCGAGGCCAACCGGGGCGTGGTCCTGGTGGAGGTGGGGGAGAGAAGGCTGGAGGCCCTTCTTCCCGTGGACGGGGGCCACTACCGCGTGGGCCAGCGGGTGGTCCTCTACCAGGAGGGCGGCAGGACCTACGTCACCGAGCCCGACCGTGTCCCCTGGCTCCTGGGCCTTCTGGGCCTTTTCGTCCTTTTGGCCGCCCTCCTGGGCCGGGGAAAGGGGGTTAGGGGGCTTCTTGGCACCTTCCTGAGCCTTCTGGTGGTGGTCTACTTCGTGGTTCCTCGGGTGGCGGCGGGAGGGAATCCCCTCTTTTACGCCTTTTTGGGAAGCGTAGGGGTGCTTCTTCTCACCGTCTACCTGGTCCACGGGGTAAACCGGAAGACCACCGCCGCCCTCTTGGGCACCTTGGCCTCGGTGGCCTTTGTCCTGCTCCTTTCCCTCTTCTTCGCCGGGGCCATGGGGTTCACCGGTCTGGCCTCGGAGGAGGCCCTCCTCCTCCGGCAATGGGGAGGTGTGGACCTCCTCTCCCTCTTCCTGGCGGGGGTGGTGGTGGGCGCCCTGGGGGCCTTGACCGATGTGAGCGTGACCCAGGCGGCGGTGGTCCAGGCCCTAGCCCACGCCAACCCCCGCTTTGGCCTGGGGGAGCTCTACCGCAGGGGGATGGAGGTGGGGTACGACCACATGGGTAGCTTGGTGAACACCTTGGTGCTGGCCTACGCCGCGGGCTCCTTGCCCCTGTTTCTCCTCCTCACCAAGGACCCGACCCCCCTGCGCTTCCTGTTGAACACCGAGCCCTTCGCCGCTGAGATCGCCTCCATGGTGCTGGGTTCCTTGGGTCTCCTTCTGGCGGTACCCCTCACCACCCTGGTGGCGGCCTGGTTCTTCCAGGGGGGAAGGGGTGGGCCCCCCGAGGGCCATGGCCACACCCATTAGGGGGGAAGGTTGCCGGCTGGCATAATGGGAGCCGTGCGCCTATTGCACACCGCGGACTGGCATCTGGGCAAGGTATTAAAGGGCGTGGACCGCACCCCCGAGATCGGGGAGGCGTTGAAGACCCTTCTGGAGATGGTGGCCAAGGAGGGGGTGGACCTGGTGGTGGTTTCCGGGGACCTCTTTGACCGCCCCCAGGTCTCCGCCGAGGCCGAGGCCCTGGCGGTGGAGTTTTTCCTGCGCCTTAGGGAGCTTGGGGTTCCCGCCTTGGTCATCGCTGGCAACCACGATCCCAAGGAGCGCCTCGAGGCCCTCGCCCCCCTTTTTGCCCTGGCGGGGGCGGCGGTGCGGGGAAGGCCCCTTTTCCGGGAGGAAGGGGGGGTGGTGGAGGTGGGGGGGCTTAGGGCGGCCCTTCTGCCCTTCGTGTCCGAGCGCATCCTGGTGAAGAAGGTCCTGCAGGAGGCCGAGGAGCGCCACCGCCGCTACGCGGAGGCCCTAAGGCGGATCCTCCTGAACCTGGAAAGCCCCCTTATGCTGGGGCATTTTGCCCTGGAAGGGGTTCGCCCGGGGGCAGGGGAGTTCGTCTTCCACCTCACGGGGAGCTATGCCGTTCCCCCCAGCGCCCTGCCCCTGGGGGCCCGTTACGTGGCCTTGGGCCACATCCACCGTCAGCAGCAGGTGGCCGAAGCCCCCATGGCCTGGTACGCGGGAAGCCTCATCCAGCTGGACTTCGGCGAAGGGGAGGAGGCGGAGCGGGGGGTTTTGCTGGTGGAGGTGCCCGAGAGGGGGCCGGTCCGGGTGCACCCGGTGAGGGAGCGCTGGGGGAGGCCCCTTAAGACCCTGCGCCTGAAGCCCGAGGAGCTGGACGGCAGGCTTGCCGAGCTGGAGCGCTTTCCCGGCTACCTCCGGGTGGTGGTGGAGGGCAGGCTTTCCCCGGCGGTGAAGGAGAGGCTTTTCCAGGGGCTTCCCCATCTCCTGGCGGTGGAGACCGCCGGGGCCCTCGAGGATGGGGAAAACGGACCCTCGGCCCCGGAGCTGGGCTTGGTGGAGGCCTACCAACGCTACCTGGGGGAACGGGGGCGGGAGGAGGAAGGGCTTCTGGAGCGGTTCCATCAGGTGCTCAAGGAGGTGGAGCTTGAGGCCCTTGCGCCTGGAGCTTGAGGGGTTTGGCCCATACCGGGAGCGGCAGGGGGTGGACTTCTCCGATGTGGAGCTTTTCGCCATCACCGGGCCCACGGGAAGCGGGAAGAGCACCCTCCTGGACGCCATGGCCTTTGCCCTTTACGGGGTGGTGCCCCGGGTGGGGCGGAACGTGGGAAGCCTGGTCCACCCCGCCGCCAGCGAGGCCCGGGTCCGCCTAACCTTCCAGGTGGGGGGAAGGGTCTATAGGGTGGAGCGGGTGCGGGGGAAGAGGAGCGAAGGGCGGCTCTTTGAGCTGGGGTCCTCGGGGGAGCGGCTTTTGCCCCTGGAGACCCTGGAGGCCCTGAACCGGGCCTTGGAGGAGCTTTTGGGCCTCAGCTACGAGGCCTTTACCCGGGCCCTCCTGCTGCCCCAGGGGGAGTTTGACCGTTTTCTCAAGGGAGAGGCCAGGGAAAGGCGGAGGATTCTCCTGGACCTCTTTGAGCTTTCCCGGTTGGAGAGGGCTAGGGAAAAGGCGGCCTCCCGCAGGGCAGCCCTCTTGGAGGAGAAGGGCCGGCTGGAGGGGGAGCTTGCGGGGCTTCTTGGGGTGAGCCTCGAGGCCAAGGAGGACCTGGAAAGGGCCCTGGCGGACCTATCCCGGGAGATCGCCCGCCTTCAGGGCGAGAAAAGGCGCCTGGAGGAGGGGGTGGCGGAGCTAAGGGACCTTCAGGTGCTTCTTCTCCGCAAAGGGGAGCTGGAAGGCCGCCTGGGCCGCCTGCGGGCCGAGGCTTCCCGCATGGCGGAGGTGGAGGAAAGGCTCTCCAAGGCTTCGGAGGCGGAGGTGGCCCTCCCCTTGTGGCAGGACTTGCGGAGGAAGGAGGAAGCCCTGGCGGCCACGGAGAGGGAGCTGCAAAGGGTGCGCGCCCGGCTTGCCCAGCTGGAAGAGGACCGCCGGGCCCTGGCCTTTGACCCCGAGGCCCTGAGGGAGGCTCGAAGGGCTCTTTTGCAGGCGGAGGGGCTGAGGGCCCTCGAGGCCCTATGGCGGCGGGTGGGGGTTAAGGAGCACCCGGCCCCCAAGCGGGGCCTGGCTCCCGAGGCCTACGCGGAGGCCCTGGAATCCCTCCTCCAGGAGGAGGCCCTTTTGGCGGAAAGGGAGCGGCAGCTATCCCAGCTGGTGGAGGTGGGAGGGCGGCTAAGGGCCAAGGAGGAGGCCTTGGGCCAGGTCAAGGCGGCCTTGGAGGCCTTGGTGGTGGAGGGAAGTCGGGCCCGGGCCCAGGTGGAGGCCCTGGAGAAGGCCCTCAAGGGGGCGGAGGCCCACCGGCTTCGCCAGGAGCTGGAGGAGCTGGGGAGGAGGCGGGGGGTTTTGGAGGAGGAACGGAGGCGCCTCGAGGGGGAGCTTGCCCAGCTGGAAGAGGAGGAAAGGCGCCTCGGGCTTCTCGCCTACCGCGACCTTTTGCGGCCAGGGGAGCCCTGCCCCTTGTGCGGGGGTGTGGTGCACACCCTGCCCCATCCCCAAGGGGAGCAGGGGATTTCGGACCTGAGGAGGAGGCGGGAGGAGAGGGAGAAGGCCCTTAAGGGGGTCCTGACGGGGCTCGGGGCCCTGGAGGGGGAGGAGAGGGCCAAGCGCGAGGCCTTGGAGGCCCTGGGGGCTGAGCCCATTCCCAAGGACCCCAAGGCCCTGGAAAGGGAGCTTCTTGAGGCGCAAAAGGAGCTTCAGGAGCTCAGGGAATGGTACAGGGAAAAACAGGGGGAGGCCCGGGCCCTGGAGGAGGAGGTAGGGCGGCTTGCCCAGGAGATGGAGCGGTTATCCCAAGGGTTTTCCGGCCCTAAGGGAGAGGCGGAAAGGGCCTGGGAAAGGGCCCGGGAGGCCCTGGCCTCCTTGCGCCAGGAGAAGGAGGCCCTGGCGGCTGGGCTTTACCAGCTGTTACGGGAGAGGACGGGGGGCACCCCGGTGGCGGAGCACGTGGGGAGGCTTTCCCGAAGGTTGGAGGAGCTGGAGGAAAAGGAAAAGGCGGACCGCCACCTGGCCCAGGACTGGGAGGAAGCCTCCAGGACCCTGGCGGGGCTTCTGGCCCAGGAGGAGGAGCAGCGAAAGGCCCTGGAGGAGGCCAAGGGCCGGGTGGCAGGCCTGATGCCCGAGGAGGAGGCTAAGGCCCTTTACCTTCCCCCCAGGGAACGGGAGGCCCTGGCGGAGAGGATCCGGGCCCACCGGGAGGAGCTTGCCCAGGTGGAGGCCCTCCTGGAGGAGGTGGAACGGGAGGCCAGGGCGCGCTTTCCCGGTTCCCTTCCCCCCTTGGCGGAGGTGGAGGCCCGCCTAAGGCGGGAGGAGGAGGAGCTTTCCCTGGTGCAGGGGAGCCTCGAGGCCAGGATGGGGGAAAAGGCCGTTTTGGAGGAGCGGCTTAGGGAGATGGGGGAAAGGCTAAAGCGCCGCCAGGAGCTTATGGCCCGCCTGGCGGAGGTGGTGCGGGAGGTGGATCTCTGGGAGAAGCTGGCCTTTGACCTCCAGCAGAACAACTTTCCCGCCTACCTCCTGGGCCTCAGGCAGAAAAACCTGGTGGAGCGGGCGGATGAGCTCATGGCCACCCTTTCCGCGGGGCGCTACCGCCTGCGCTCCAAGGAGGACGAGTACCAGGTCCTGGACCTCTGGACGGAGGCGGTGCGCCCGGTTAAGACCCTTTCCGGGGGGGAGAGCTTCCTGGCAAGCCTCTCCTTAGCCCTAGCCCTCTCCGAGGAGCTTTCCCGGGGGCGGCTTGGGGCTTTGTTCCTGGACGAGGGCTTCGGTACCCTGGACCCGGAAACCCTCGAGGTGGTGGCAGGGGTGCTGGAGGCCCTTCCCACCCGAGGGCGGCTGGTGGGCATCGTCACCCACGTGGAGGCCCTGGCGGAAAGGCTTCCCGCCAGGCTTTTGGTGCGCAAGCATCCCTCGGGAAGCCGGGTGGAGTGGGCCTAGGGATTACGGGTGGAGTGTAGGAGATAAGGGTAAAGGGACTTTCGCCTCTAGCCAAGGGGATACCCTGGGGGTATTGTGCAAAGTGCCCGGATCCCTTAAAGCCCCGTCCCACCGGGCGCGGAGGTGTGCCATGAAAAAGGCCAAGGACATCATGTCCACCGAGGTGGTGAAGATCCAGGGGTCGGCCACGGTGAAGGAGGCCATCAACCTCATGAAGGAAACCGGCCTCCGGGCCCTCATCGTGGACCGTAGGAACGAGGACGACGCCTACGGCATCCTCACGGAAACCGACATCGTCTACAAGGTGATCGCTTACGGAAAGGATCCCGCCACGGTGCAGGTGCATGAGATCATGACCAAGCCGGTGATCACGGTAAACCCGGACCTGGGCGTGGAGTACGTGGCCCGCCTCTTCGCCAACACCGGCATCCGCCGGGCTCCCGTGATCCAGGGTGAGGTGATCGGCATCGTCTCCGTGACGGATATCCTGCGCAAGGCAGTGTTCTAGGGCTCTAGCAGAGGGAAAGGAAGGCCCCCTCGAGGGGGCTTCTTTTTCTTGACTTGGTCTAAGGGGGCAGGTAGACTCCTGGCGGAGGTGAAAGCGTGCGGCGGCTTTTAGCCCTGATCTTGCTCCTGGGTTTGGCCCTGGCCCAGGGCCTCGAGGCCATCTGGAAGGCGGTGGAGGTGCCAGGAGGCGTGTGCTCCGATGGTTCCCCCTATCGGTTCTACGTGAGCCCAGGGGATCCCAAAAAGGTGGTTATCGACTTCCAGGGGGGCGGGGCCTGCTGGGACGTCGCCACCTGTGGCCCGCAAAGCCAGACCTACCGCAGGCGGGTGGATGTCCAGGAGCTTCTTCTGGCCCAGGGCATCTACAACCGCCTGAGCGTGGCCAACCCCTTTTACGGCTGGACCCACGTCTTCGTGCCCTATTGCACGGGGGATCTCCACGTGGGCCGGGCCACGGTGGACTACGGGGGCTTCAAGGTCCACCACCAGGGGGCCAGGAACGCCCTGGCGGCCTTGGAGTACGTGTTCCGCAACCACACGGACCCCGAAAGGGTCTTCGTCACCGGCTGCTCCGCCGGGGCCTACGGGGCAGTGTTCTGGGCGGATAAGGTGCTTTCCACCTATAAAAACGCTCGGATTGCGGTCTGTGGGGACGCGGGGGTGGGGGTGCGTACCCCGGATTTCCCGGGGTTTGGCGTGTGGAGCCCGCGCCTGCCGGAGCTTCCCGGCCTGCCCCCGAATCCCCAGGTGGCCGAGATCTACCTTGCCCTGGCCAAGGCCTTCCCCAAGGCCCAGATCGCCCAGTACACCACCCTTTTGGACGGCACCCAGATCTTCTTCTACGGGCTCATGAAAGGGGAAAGGACGCCCTCGGAGGCCACGGCCCAGGAGTGGGTGGAGGGAGCCATGAAGGCAATCCTGGCCCCAACCCAGGCGGAAAACTACACCTTCTACCTGGCCCCGGGGGGCCAGCACTGCATCCTGCCCCGGCCGGAGCTTTACTCCTTGAAGGTGGGGGAGGTTTCCTTCCTGGAGTGGCTTAGGAGCCTGGCGGAGGGGAAGGTGGCGCCCAGGGTACGCCCTTGAGGCCGAAGGCCGCAAACCACGCCTTAAGCTCTGGAACCTCTTCCAGCAGGATGGCGTGTCCCTTCTTCCGGTCCAGGGGGGCGGCCTCGAGGAAGGCCAGGAGGAGGCCGTCCCCCTTCCTTTCCAGGATTTCTTGGGACTTCAGGGTGAACTGGGCCTGGAACCATAGGGCGCTTTTCAAGTCCCCCCGCCTCCTTTCGTAGGCGGAGAGGCTTCGCCTTTCCGGTTCCAGGCGGCTCAGGTGGCGGCTAAAGGCCAGGAGGGCTTCCGCAAGGTCCGGCCTGGCCTTGGTGAGGCCCAGGAGGAAGAGGTGATTGGCGAAGAACTCGTCCAGCCACCTTGCCCCCGTCCTCAGGCGCCAGGCCACCTGCAGGGCGTGGGCGTACTCGTGGCCCAGATTTAGGTCCAAGAAGGCGGGGATTTCCATGGGAGGTGGCCCCAGGGGAAGCAGGACCTCCCGAAAACGGTGGAGGAGCCTTTCGGGATAGGTGAGGGGGGCAAAGAGGGAAAGCTTCCCTCCCTCGCTTCGCTGAAAGGGCAGGCCGTAGGGATAGGGCACGAGGGCCCGCCAGTCCCCCTCGGAAAGGAGGTAAAGGGTGACGGGGGGTACCGGGGCGTAGGCGGTGTAGGCTTCCCGCAGCTCCAGGAGGTAGCCTCGGAGGCCTTCGGCCCTCAGGACCCCTCCCTCGGAGGCGAAGGCGGGGATATGGGGGTGGGGCAGGGCCCTCATCCCGGCGCTTTCCACCTCCCCTGGGCGGCCTCCAAGAGTCCCTTCCCTTTCCCTGGCATACCTCTAGATGACCTCCCGGAAGCCGATGCGCTCCGCCTGGGCCCTAAGCTCCTCCTTAAGGGCCTGGTGCTGGGGTAGGGAAAGGTCGGGGTCGGTCTCCAGAATGCGTTTGGCCAGGGCCCGGGCCTGCTCGATGACCTCGGTGTCCTGGGAGAGGTCCCCCAGTTTCAGCTCCGGGTAGCCGGACTGCCGGGTACCCCTTAGCTCCCCAGGGCCCCTTAGCTTCAGGTCCATCTCGGCGATGTAGAAGCCGTCTCCCGATTCCTCCAGGACCTTAAGGCGCCTTAGGGTCTTCTGGCTGGTTTCCCCAGCGATGAGGATGGCGTAGCCTTCAAGCCCCCCTCGTCCCACCCGGCCCCTAAGCTGGTGGAGCTGGGCCAGGCCGAAGCGCTCGGCATTTTCCACGATGATCAGGCTGGCCTTGGGGATATCCACCCCCACCTCCACCACGGTGGTGGACACCAGGAGGTGGAACTCCCCCTTTCGGAAGGCTTCCATGATGCTATCCTTCTCCCGTGCGGGCATCCTGCCGTGGAGAAGGCCCATGCGCACCTCGGGGAGAAGGGCCTTAAGCTCCTCGTAGAGGGCGGTGGCCGCCTTTAGGTCCAGCTCCTCGGATTCCTCGATGGCCGGGGCCACCACGAAGACCTGATGCCCCTTTCTCACCTCCTCCCGGGCGAAGGCGTAGGCCTGGAGGCGGAGGCGGTGGGGCAGGACCTTGGTCTTAACCGGCTTCCTCCCCGGGGGCATCTCGTCCAGGAGGCTGACCTCGAGGTCCCCGTAGAGGGTTAGGGCCAAGGAGCGGGGGATGGGGGTGGCGGACATCACCAGGACATCGGGGGGAAGCTTGGCCAGCTTCAGGAGGGCCCGCCGTTGCAACACCCCGAAGCGGTGTTCCTCGTCCACCACCGCCAGGCCCAGGTCCTTAAACCCCACTCCCTCCTGGATGAGGGCGTGGGTGCCCACCGCCACCTGGGCCTCCCCGGAAAGAAGCCTCTCGATAGCCCCCTCCCGCTCCCTGGGGGTCATGGAGCCCAAGAGGAGCTCCACCCTAATCCCCAAGGGGAAAAGGTACTGGGTGAGGTTCTGGTAGTGCTGTTTGGCCAGGATCTCCGTGGGGGCCATGAGGGCCCCCTGGGCCCCGTTCATGGCGGCCAGGTAGAGGGCATAGGCGGCCACCACGGTTTTGCCCGAGCCCACGTCCCCCTGCAGGAGGCGGGCCATCTGCCTGGGGCTTTGCATGTCCTGGGCGATCTCCGCCATGACCCTTTCCTGGGCCCGGGTCAGGGGGAAGGGAAGGGATTTCTTGAAGGTTTCCGTCCAGGTTGCCTCCACCTTAAAGCTCCGCCCTAGGACCATGCCCCCGGCGTCCAGGAGGGCCTTTAGCTCCAAGAGGAGGTACTCGTCAAACTTTAAGCGGAGGAGGGCCTTTCGCAGGGCCTCCTCGTCCTCGGGGAAGTGGATCTGGCGAAGGGCCTCGGTATAGGGAAGAAGGCGGTGCTCCTCCCGGTAGGGCTCGAGGGGGTCGGGGAGGGGGAGGGCGGCCTCCAGGGCCCGGTGGACGGTGCGGCGCAAAAAGGCCTGTCCGATCCCCTCCTTGGCGGGGTAGATGGGTACGATCCGGCCCGTGGAGAGGGACTCGGTGCCCTCGTTCTCAAAGTGCTCCACGTAAAGTTGCACCCCGTTTCGCCGCTGCACCCTCCCCGTGACGATGAGGGTCTCCCCCTCCTGGATCTGGGAGAGGACCCAGGTCTGGTTGAACCAGACCAGGGTGATGCGGAAGCCCCAGGCGTCCTGGGCCCGCACCTGCACCAGCTGCATCCCCTTCTTGGGGGTTTTCACCAGCTCCTTGCTCAGCACCCTCACGGAAAGGGTGGCCTTCTGGCCGTCCTCCAGGAAGCGTACCCCGGGGAGGGTCCTGCGGTCCTCGTAGCGGCGGGGATAGTAGTGGAGGAGGTCCCGCACGGTGTGGAGGGAAAGCTCGGAAAGCTTCTTCCGGCTTTGCGGGGGCACCAGGAGGTGGGCGGGGTCCTGGGGGGCGAGGCGGCGGGACGGGGAGGGGATGGAGGCCGCCTGGGCCCTGGGGGGAGGGGCCGTCAGGCCGTCTTTGAGGAAGCGGATGGCCTCCAGGAGGATCTCCCTTCGTTCCGCCGGGGTCTTTCCCCCGTATCCCTGGAAAAGGCTCTGGAGCCTGGGGAAGGGTTTGGCCAGGTTCTGGATGAGGTTTTCCAGGCCCCCCACCACCACCTGGTCCCTGGCCCCATCCTTCAGCTCCCGCAGGATGGGCCTGAGGAGCCTTTCCCGAAGTTCCCCTTCCCTCACGCCCTCCATGATACCCTTAGGCCTGTGAGCCGCGTGGAGCGACTGCCGAATGGTCTCCTTCTGGCCCTCGAGGAGCGGGACTACCCCGGGGTGGCCTTCCAGCTTCTGGTGCCCGCCGGGGCGGTGAACGAGCCCGAGGGGCTACTGGGGGCCAGCGCCCTCATAGAGGGCTGGCTTTGGAAGGGGGCGGGGGAGCTGGATGCCCGGGGCCTGGCCCAGGCCCTGGACGCCTTGGGGGTCAGGCGGCAAAGCGGGGTGGGGCTGGAGTACACCCTCTTTTCCGCGGCCTTTTTGCCGGAGGTGCTGGAGGAGGTCTTCCGGCTCTATGCCCTTCTGCTCCTTAGGCCATGGCTTCCCCAGGAGGGCTTTGAGGCGGTGAGAAGCGTGGCCCTACAGGCCCTCCTCTCCCAGGAGGACCAGCCTGCCAGGAAGCTTTTCTCCGAGCTCCGGAAAAGGGTCTTCCTCTCCCCCCACGGCCGGGACCCCTTGGGGGAGGAGGAGGGCCTGAAGGGGGCCACCCCTGAGGCGGTGCGGGAGGACTATGGGCGCCGCTACACCCCTAAGGGGGCGATCCTGGCGGTGGCGGGAGGGGTTTCCTGGGAGAGGCTTTTAGGGGCGGTGGAGCCCCTTTTGGCCTGGGAGGGGGAGGAGGCCTTTTACCCACCCCCCCTTCTTTCGGAGCCCCATTCCTTTACCCACAAGCGCCCCACGGCCCAGGTGCAGATCGGCCTGGCCTACCCCGATGTGGGGCCGGAGGACCCCTGGTTTTACGCGGCCAGGCTGGCCTTGGAGGTGCTTTCGGGAGGCATGAGCAGCCGCCTCTTCACCGAGGTGCGGGAGAAAAGGGGCCTGGTCTACGTGGTGAGCGCCTTTCCCGCCGGGGTTAAGGGCCAGGGCCTCCTCATGGCCTACGGGGGAACCACCAAGGAGAGGGCCAGGGAAACCCTGAGGGTCATGTTGGCGGAGATGGAACGCCTGGCGGAGGGGGTCACGGAGGAGGAGCTTTCCCGGGCCAAGGTGGGCCTGAGGACCGCCTTGGTGATGGCGGATGAGCCCATCCGGAGCCGGGCGGCTTCCATGGTCCGGGACCTTTACATGCTGGGGCGGATCCGGCCCCTTTCCGAGATCGAAGGGGCCATAGAGGCCACGGGTCTTGACGCGGTGAACGCCTTCTTGCGGGCGCATCCTTACCGCAACCCCTGGGTGGGGCTTTTGGGCGAGGTGGACGATGTTTCGTGAGGCTGAGCTGAGGAATGGCCTGAGGGTCATCGCTGAGGTGCTTCCTGAGGCCCGCAGCGTGGCCTTGGGCTATTTCGTAAGGACCGGGGCCCGGGACGAGGCCCTCGAGGAGAGCGGGGTCAGCCATTTTCTGGAACACATGGTCTTCAAGGGCCCCGAGGGAATGGACGCCCTTTCGGTGAACCTGGCCTTTGACCGCATGGGGGCCCAGTACAACGCCTTCACCTCCGAGGAGGCCACGGTCTTCTACGGGGCCGTGTTGCCGGAGTTCGCCTTTCCCCTTCTGGAGCTCTTCTCCAGGCTCATGCGCCCCGCCTTGCGCCAGGAGGACTTTGACACCGAGAAGAAGGTGATCCTGGAGGAGATCGCCCGCTACCAGGACCGGCCCGGCTTCATGGCCTACGACTGGGCCCGGGCCCGGTTCTTCCAGGGCCACCCCTTGGGGAATAGCGTCTTGGGGACGGTGGAAAGCATCACGGCCCTCACCCGGGACCAGATGGCCCGGTACCACGGGAGGCGCTACCTTCCGGGAAACATGGTCCTGGCGGCCACGGGGAAGGTGGATTTTGAGGGCCTGGTGGCCGAGGCGGAGCGGCTTACAGAGGGTTGGCCTGTGGGGGAGGCGGGGAGGGCCTACCCGCCCTTAAGCCCCGCCCAGGGGGTGGAGGAGCACCCCTACGAGAAGGCCCGGGCCCTGTATCTGGTGGGCCTTTTCCCCGGGGTGGGCTACCAGGAGGAGGAACGCTTTGCCGCCCAGGTGCTGGCCCATCTCCTGGGGGAGGAGGGCTCGGGGCGGCTCCACTTCGCCCTGGTGGACACGGGCCTCGCCGAGGCGGCCTCCTTTGGCCACGAGGAGGCGGACCGGGCGGGCTTCTTTCACGCCTACGTGCAGGCGGACCCGGCCAACAAGGAGGCGGTGCTGGCCGTCCTCAGGGAGGAGCTTGGCCGGATCGTCCTCGAGGGGGTGCGGGAGGAGGAGGTGGAGAAGGCCAAGACGCCCCTGGCCACGGCCCTGGTCTTCGCCGGGGAAACCCCCATGGGGAGGCTTTTCCACCTGGGGATGGAGTACCTGTACACGGGCCGCTACCTTTCCCTTTCCGCCATCAAGGAGCGGGTGGGCAGGGTGGGGGCTGAGGAGGTAAACGCCCTTTTGGAGAGGGGTTTCTTGCGCCAAGGCCTTTACTACCTGGTGGGTCCTCATGGAACCTAGGGCCCTGGCCGCCGCCCTCCTCACCATCCTCTTCTGGGCCAGCGCCTTCGCGGGCATCCGCGCGGGGTTACAGGGCCTGGGTCCAGGCCACCTGGTCCTCCTGCGCTTTCTGGTGGCCAGCGCCCTCCTCCTCCTCTACGCCCGGCTTCAGGGCCTCCCTCCCCCCAGAAGGGAGGACCTTCCCCGGCTTTTCCTCCTGGGGTTTTTGGGCATCACCGTGTACCACACCGCCTTGGTCTACGGGGAGCTTACGGTGAGCGCCGGGGCGGCGAGCCTCCTCATCGCTACGGGGCCGGTGTTTACCGCACTGCTTTCCTACTTCCTCCTGGGGGAACGGCTTCGGCCCATGGGGCTTGGGGGATTTCTCCTGGCCTTCTTGGGCTCCTCCTTCATCGCCTTTGGCGAGGGGGGAGGGGTGTCCCTGAGCCCGGGGGCTTTCTTGATCCTGCTGTCCGCCCTTTCCACCTCCTTGTACTTCGTTTGGCAGAAACCCCTTTTTGCCCGCTACGGCAGCCGGGAGATGACGGTGTACACCCTGGTCTTGGGTACCCTGCCCCTTTTGGTGTTTCTACCGGGCATGGGGGAGGCCCTGGTCACCGCCCCACGCCCAGCCCTTTTCAGCGCCCTTTACCTGGGGATCTTCCCTGGGGCCCTGGCCTACCTCACCTGGACCTATGCCCTTTCCCGCACCCCGGCCTCCCGCCTGTCCAGCCT
Source organism: Thermus neutrinimicus (assembly GCF_022760955.1). NCBI lineage: Bacteria > Thermotogati > Deinococcota > Deinococci > Thermales > Thermaceae > Thermus > Thermus neutrinimicus. The sequence goes on along the minus strand of NZ_JAKTNU010000002.1, from coordinate 103,417 downwards.
TTTGTACCTTTCCCCGGTGCTGGCCATCCTCATTGCCTACCTTTGGCTGGGCGAGGTGCCTTCCCCCTTGTCCCTTCTGGGGGGGGCCTTGGCCCTTCTGGGCGTCCTCTTGGTGAACCTTAGGGGCGTAAAATAGCCCCCGAGGTGCCGGTATGGAGGTAAAGCGGATCGGCGTGGTGGGCGCAGGGCAGATGGGAAGCGGCATCGCCCAGGTGGCGGCCCAGGCGGGTTTTGAGGTGGTGCTGGTGGACGTGGCCGAAGCGTTCCTGGAAAGGGGCCTAAAGGCCATCGGGCGTTCCCTAAGCAAGCTGGTGGAGAAGGGTCGCATTCCCCCACAGGACCTCGAGGCCACCTTGGGGCGGATCCGCACCACCGTGGTCCTGGGGGACCTGGCGGAGGCGGACCTCATCGTGGAGGCCATCGTGGAGGACGAAGGGGAAAAGCGCCGCCTCTTTGAGCGCCTGGGAAGCCTGGTGAAGCCCGAGGCCATCCTGGCCAGCAACACCTCCTCCATCCCCATCACCGCCTTGGCCCGCTATTCGGGGAGGCCCGAGCGCTTCATCGGCATGCACTTCTTCAACCCCGTGCCCCTCATGGGGCTAGTGGAGGTGATCCGGGGGGAGCTCACCGCGGAGGAAACCCGGGATGTGGTGGTGGAGGTGGCGAGGCGGATGGGCAAGACCCCCCTCGAGGTGCAGGACTACCCCGGCTTCGTTTCCAACCGCCTCCTCATGCCCATGATCAACGAGGCCATAGAGGCCCTTAGGGAAGGGGTGGCTACCAAGGAGGCCATCGACGGGGTCATGCGCCTGGGGATGAACCACCCCATGGGGCCGCTGGAGCTTGCCGACCTCATCGGCCTGGACACCTGTTTGGCCATCATGGAGGTGTTGCACCGGGGCTTTGGCGACGACAAGTACCGGCCCTCCCCCCTTCTTCGCCGCATGGTGCAGGCGGGGCTTCTGGGCCGCAAGACGGGCCGAGGGTTTTACACCTACGACGAGAAGGGGAACCGGGTGGGCTAGGCCGGCTCCCCAGGGCCTGGCGGGCCTAGGCTCCGGTAGGCCCTGGAAGGGTTTCCAAACCTGGGGTAAACTGGGCCCATGGAGCTTCCTCGCGCCTACGGCCTACTTCTGCACCCCACGAGCCTCCCTGGCCCTTACGGGATCGGGGTCCTGGGGGAGGAGGCCTTCGCCTTCCTTCGGTTCCTGGGGGAGTTCGGGGCCCGCTACTGGCAGGTTCTGCCCTTGGGGCCCACGGGATACGGGGACTCCCCCTACCAGGCCTTCAGCGCCTTTGCCGGGAACCCCTACCTCATAGACCTCCGCCCCTTGGCGGAGGTGGGGTACCTCCGCCTCGAGGACCCGGGTTTCCCCCAGGGTCGGGTGGACTACGGCTGGCTTTACGCCTGGAAGTGGCCGGCCCTCAGGGAGGCCTTCCGGGGTTTCCAGGAACGGGCTGGCCGGGAGGAAAAGGAGGCCTTCCAGGCCTTTTGGGACCGGGAAAGGGGCTGGTTGGACGACTACGCCCTTTTCATGGCCCTGAAGGCCCATCACCGGGGCCTTCCCTGGAACCAATGGCCCATGCCCCTGCGCCTGCGGGAGGAAAGGGCGTTACGGGAGGCGGCGTCGGCCCTTTCCCAGGAGGTGGCCTTCCACGCCTGGACCCAATGGCTTTTCTTCCGGCAGTGGCAGGCCCTTAGGGAGGAGGCGGAGGCCCTGGGCCTCTCCTTGATTGGGGACATGCCCATCTTCGTGGCCGAGGACTCCGCGGAGGTCTGGGCCCACCCTGAGTGGTTCCACCTGGATGGGGAAGGGAGGCCCACGGTGGTGGCGGGGGTGCCCCCGGATTACTTTTCGGAAACGGGCCAGCGTTGGGGGAACCCCCTGTACCGCTGGGAGGTGCTGGAAAGGGAAGGATTCTCCTTCTGGATAGAGCGCCTTAGGAAGGCCCTGGAGCTTTTCCACCTGGTGCGCATCGATCACTTTCGCGGCTTTGAAGCCTACTGGGAGATCCCCGCCTCCTGCCCCACGGCGGTGGAGGGGCGTTGGGTGAAGGCCTCGGGGGAAAAGCTCTTCCAGAGGATTGGGGAAACCTTTGGCCGCGTGCCCATCCTGGCGGAGGACCTGGGGGTGATCACCCCGGAGGTGGAGGCCCTAAGGGACCGGTTTGGCCTTCCGGGGATGAAGGTCTTGCAATTCGCCTTTGACGGGGGGATGGAAAACCCCTTTCTGCCCCACAACTACCCCCCCCACGGCCGGGTGGTGGTCTACACCGGCACCCACGACAACGACACCACCTTGGGTTGGTACCGCACCGCCACCCCCCACGAGAGGGCTTTCCTTGCCCGCTACCTGGCGGAATGGGGGATCGGTTTCCACGGGGAAGAGGAGATCCCCTGGGCCCTCATGCACCTGGGGATGAAGTCGGTGGCCAGGCTTGCCCTTTACCCGGTGCAGGATGTGTTGGCCCTGGGAAGCGAGGCCCGGATGAACTATCCCGGGCGCCCCTCGGGCAACTGGGTCTGGCGGCTTCGCCCGGGGGAGCTGAGGCCGGAGCACGGGGAGCGGCTTCTTTGGATGGCTAAGGCCACGGATAGGGTGTAAAGGCAGCCCACCCTGGCTGGGCCAGGGTGGGGGCCTCGTGGGCCTTTAGCCCAAGGCCTTCTTCACCAGCTCCACGATCTCGTCAATGGTGTCGGCCACGGGGATGCCGGCTTCGGCGAAGGCCTTCAGCTTGGACTCGGGGGTGCCCACGTTTCCCATGATGATGGCCCCGGCGTGGCCCATGCGCTTGCCCTTGGGGGCGCTACGGCCGCCGATAAAGCCCACCACGGGCTTCTTCATGTTCTCCTTGATCCAGGCCGCGGCCTCCTCCTCGTCGGACCCCCCGATCTCCCCGATGAGGACCACGGCCTCGGTCTCAGGATCCTCTTGGAAGAGGGGGAGGAGGTCCTTGAAGGTGGTGCCGATCACCGGGTCACCCCCTATCCCCACCGTGGTGGTGGTGCCCAGTCCTGCCTGGGAGAGGGCGGCGGCGGCCTCGTAGGTGAGGGTGCCGGAGCGGCTGATAAGCCCCACCCTGCCCCGCTTGAACACGTGGCCCGGCATGATGCCGATCTTGCTCTCCTCGGCGCTGATGATGCCCGGGCAGTTGCCCCCGATGAGGCGGCTTCCCAGGGCCTTGATCTCCGCCACCGCCTTCACCATGTCCAGGGTGGGGATGCCCTCGGTGATGAGGACGATGAGGGGGATGCCGGCGTAGGCCGCCTCGAGGGCCGCGTCCGCCGCGGCCGGCGCCGGCACGAAGATGATGGAGGCGTCAATAGGGTGCTGGGCCACGGCCTCTTTAACCGTGTCGTAAACGGGAAGGCCTAAGACCTCGGTTCCTCCCTTCCCCGGGGTGACCCCGGCCACCACCCGGGTGCCGTAGTCCAACATCTGTTGGGTGTGAAACTGTCCCTCCCGGCCGGTGATCCCCTGAACCAGGACGCGGGTTTCGCGGTTAATCAGGATCACGCCGCACCTCCCACCATGGCCACGATGGCCTTGGCCGCTTCCATGGACGTGGGGTACATGTAGATGGGCTTGCCCTCCAGAAGCCTCTTGGCCTCCTCCTCGGCGGTTCCCGCCACCCGCATGACCACGGGCTTGGTGAGAAGCCCCTCCTCCAGGGCCCGGATCACCCCCTTGGCCACCTCGTCCGCGCGGGTGATGCCACCGAAGATGTTGATGAACACCCCCTTCACGTCGGGGTCCTTGAGGACCACCTTGAGGGCGTTGTAGACCACCTCCGCCTTGGCCCCGCCCCCGATGTCCAGGAAGTTGGCGGGCCTGCCGCCCACCCGGTTCACCAGGTCCAGGGTGTACATGACCAGGCCGGCCCCGTTGCCGATGACGCCGATGTTCCCCTGAAGCTTCACGTAGGCGAAGCCGTAGTTGCTGGCCTCCACCTCCAGGGGGTGCTCGGCCTCGATCTCCCGTAGCTCCATCAGCTCGGGGTGCCGGAAGAGGGCATTGTCGTCCAGGACGATCTTGGCGTCGGCGGCTATGATCTGGCCGTCGGTGGTGACCACCAGGGGGTTGATCTCGGCGATGGAGGCGTCCACCCCCTCGTAGGCTTGGTAGAGGGCCACCAGCACCTGGGCCAGCCTGTTGAGGTTGCCCTCGAGGCCCGCCCGCTTCACCATCTCCCGGGCCTCAAAGGCCCGGAAGCCCTTATGGGGGTCAATCCAGAACTTGTGGATGGCCTCGGGGCGTTCCGCCGCCACCTCCTCGATGTCCACCCCCCCTTCCTTGGAGAGCATGAGGACCACCCGCTTTTGGGAGCGGTCCAGGATGAGGCCAGCGTAGTACTCCTTGGCGATGTCCACCGCCTCGGCCACCAGGACCTTCTTCACCGTGAGGCCCTTGATGTTCATCCCCAGGATGGCTTGGGCCTTTTCGTAGGCTTCCTGGGGGGTGTCCGCCAGCTTCACCCCCCCGGCCTTGCCTCTCCCGCCCACGTGCACCTGGGCCTTGATCACCACCCGCTTGCCCAGCTCCTCCGCGATCCTTTTGGCCTCGTCGGGGGTGTAGGCCACCTTGCCGGGGGGCACCGGTACCCCATAACGGGCCAGGATCTCCTTGGCTTGATACTCGTGCAGGTTCAAGCTTTCCACCTCCTTGGCCGGCCAAGGCCGTTAGGCATTATAAGCCCCTGGTCCCTCAGCCATTAGCTTTGGGCCTCCGCGGCAGGCTGGGCGAAGAAGAGGCGGCCCACCTGGGTCTGGATGGCCTGGGTGATGACCACCTCCACCTCCTGCCCCCGGTAGCGGATCCCCCCATCCACCACCACCATGGAGCCATCCTCCAGGTAGCCCACCCCCTGGTGGGGCTCCTTGCCCTCCTTGAGGATGAGGAGCCTAAGGGTATCCCCCACCTTGAGCTGGGGGCGGAGGGCCTGGGCCAGGGCCTGGACGGAAAGGGCCTTGACCCCGTAGATCCTGGCCATCTGCAGAAGGGCGAGGTCGTTGCTCACCAGGGCAGCACCCAGGTCCCGGGCCAGGAAGAGGAGCTTTTCGTCCACGCTTTCCCCCTTGGGGGTGTCCTCCAGCACCTCCAGGTGGGCTACCTCCTTAAGCCTTTCCAGGGTCTCCAGCCCCCGCCTCCCCTTGGCCCGCCTGAGGGGGTCGGGGCTGTCGGCGAAGTGCTGGAGTTCCTTCAGCACAAAGTGGGGTACGTAAAGCGGGCCTTCCAGGAAACCCGTGGCCGCCACCTCCGCTACCCTTCCGTCCACCAGGACGCTGGTGTCCAGCACCTTGCCCCCTTGGGGGCGGTGGGGGGTTTGGGGAAGGCGCAGATAGTCCTTGTAGCCCAAGGCCAGATAGGCGAAAAGCCCCACCAGGAAAAGGGCTAAGAAGAGGCTATGGTAAGGGGAAAACCCGGGGATTTGCGAAAGGAGGCTGGTGAGGAGAACGGTAAAGAGGAGGCCCAGGGTGGCCCCTAGGGTCAGGGCCACGGGCACCTCCGGGGGAAGCTCCCGCAACCGTTGCAGGCGTTTTTCCAGGAGGGCCTCGAGGCGGGGTGCCAAAAGAACCCCGGTGAGGAAGCCCGCCAGGGTCAGGTAAAGGCGGTTCAGGGAAAGGAGGCCCGCCGACCGGGGAAGAAGCCCCAGGTTCTCCAGGCCCACCGCCAGCTGGTAGCCCAAAAGGGCGAAGAGCAGATAAAAAAGAAGTGGGGAACTCATCCCAAATACCGCTCCACCGCTTCCTTGAGGGCCTTGGTGTTGCCCGGGTGCAGGATGCGGGAAAACCCCGCCCGTTCCCCTTCCCTAAGCCGCCTTTCCAGTCCCATCACGCTCCGCACCTCGCCCAGAAGGCCCACCTCCCCCACCATCGCCAGGTCCGGGGGCAGGGCCTTGCCCACCACCGCAGAATACACCGCCAGCGCCACGGCCAGGTCCAGACCGGGGTCCAGCACCCTTAACCCCCCGGCCAGGTTCACGTAGATGTCTAAGGCTCCAAGGGGCAGGCCAAGCCGCCTTTCCAGAACCGCCAGCGCCATGTCCACCCGCCTTGGGTCCAACCCCTGGACCACGCGCCTGGGGGCGGGGAAGGGGGTTTTGGCGGCCAGGGCCTGGACCTCGAGGGCCAAGGCCCTTTCCCCTGCCAGGGCCAGCGCCACGGCGCTTCCCGGAACCCCTAAAGGCCTTTCCAGGAGGAAGGCCTCGGAGGGGTTTGGCACCTCCTTAAGGCCCTCCTCCTCCATGCGGAAAACCCCCAGTTCCCCCACCGGACCGAAACGGTTCTTGGCGCTCCTTAGGACCCGGTAAACCCCAGCGGTTTCCAGGTAAAGGGTGGCGTCCACCGCATGCTCCATGCTCTTGGGCCCCGCCACCACCCCCTCCTTGGTCACGTGGCCCACCAAAACCGTGGTGATGCCTTCCTCCTTGGCCAGGCGTACGAAGGCATGGGTGGCCTCCCGCACCGCCACCAGGCTCCCCGGGCTTCCCCCGGCCTCAATGGTCTGGATGGAATCCACAAAGAGCACCTCGGGCGGCTCCCTCCCCAAAAGGGTTAGGAGGGGCTCCAGGCGGGTTTCCTTGAGGAGAAGCAGCTCCTTTACCCCCAGCCTTCTGGCCCTCAGCTTGATCTGGGCGGGGGATTCCTCCCCCGCCAGGTAGTACACCCGTTTCTCCAGGCGCTTGGCCAGTTCCAGGAGGAGGGTGCTCTTGCCCACCCCCGGTTCGCCCCCCAGGAGGACCACCTCCCCCGGCACGAACCCCCCGCCCAGCACCCGGTCCACCTCGGAAAGACCCGAGGAGAAGCGTTTCTCCTCGGCCTCCTTCACCTGGGACAAGGCCACCAGGGAGGGGGTTTCTGGGTCCGGCTTCCTCCCCCTTGGGGCCGGGGAAGGGGCCACCTCTTGAAAGCTTCCCCAGGCCCCGCAGGAGGGGCAACGGCCCAGGGGCTTGGGGGTTCGGTAGCCGCACTCCACGCAGGTATAGGAGGTCTTGGCCATGGGCTTAGGCCTCGAGGAACCCAAGAAAAAGCCGCCCCCTCGGAAGGAGGAGGCCGGGCCTAAGGGTTCCGGGGGGCATCTAGACCAAAAGCTCCTCGCCCTCCACCTCGTGGAAGGCCAGGTGCCCTTCCTCCACGTTCACGTAGAGGTGGCCGGTGGGCTTTTTGAGGAGGGCCAGGGAAAGGGGGTCCTCGATGCGCTCGCGGATGATGCTCCGAATGGCCCGGGCGCTTCCTGTCTTGGGGGCCTGTTCCACCACGAAGCGGGCCACCTCGGGGGCGAAGCGCACGGTGATGTCCCGGGACTGGAGCTCCTTCTGGATCTCCTCCAGCATCATCCGGGCCACCTGGACCAGCTCCTCCTCGGTGAGGGGGCGGAAGCGGATTACCTCGTCCAGCCGGTCCAGGAACTCGGGGGTGAAGAGGGCCTTGAGGGGGGACTCGGTGTCCACCTCCTTGCTGGTGAAGCCGATGGCCGGGCCCACGTTATAGCCGGTGTTGGAGGTCATGATGAGGATCACCCGGCGGAAGTCCACGGTGCGCCCCATCCCGTCCGTGAGGCGGCCCTCGTCCAGCACCTGCAGGAAGGTGTTGTACACGTCGGGGTGGGCCTTCTCGATCTCGTCCAGGAGCACCACGCTGAAGGGCTGGCGGCGCACCGCCTCCGTGAGCCGGCCCCCTTGCTCGTAGCCCACGTAGCCGGGAGGGGCCCCGATCAGCTTGGAGATGGAATGGGGCTCCTGGAACTCGGACATGTCAAAGCGGATGAGGGCCCGCTCCGAACCGAAGAGCACCTCCGCCAGGGCCTTGGCCAGCTGGGTCTTGCCCACGCCGCTTTGCCCCACGAAGAGGAAGCTGGCCGCCACCCGGGTCCGGCCCCCCAGGCCCACCCGGGCCCTCCTCAAGGCGCTGGCCAGGGCGCGGATGGCCTCCTCCTGGCCCACTACCCGCTTCCTTAGCTCCTCCTCGAGGCGCATGAGCTTCTCGTCGTCCTTGTCGTCCACGTAGATCCCGCCCCAGGAGTCCACCACCGCCTCGATGTCCTCCCGGGTTACCATGGGGGTCCCGTCCTCCTCCTCGGCCACGGGGAGGCCCAGGGAGGCGTTCAGGCGAACCCGGCTCGCCGCCTCGTCAATCAGGTCGATGGCCTTGTCGGGGAAGTTGCGGCCAGGGAGGGAACGGATCCCGATCCTCACCGCAAGGTCCAGGATCTCGTCGGGGATGATGACCCCGTGGTGGGCCTCGTAGCGGGGACGGAGGCCCTTCAGGATCTCCAGGGTTTCCTCCGGGGAAGGCTCCAGGACGATCACCGGCTGGAAGCGCCTTTCTAGGGCAGCGTCCTTTTCGATGTAGCGGTGGTACTCCCCGGTGGTGGTGGCCCCGATCACCTGGATCTCCCCCCGGGCCAGGGCGGGTTTCAGGATGTTGGCGGCGTCCAGGGTGCCCTCGGCCCCACCGGCCCCGATCAGGGTGTGGAGCTCGTCGATGAAGGCGATGACCTTGGCGTTTTTGAGCTCCTCGATGATCTGGCGGAGGCGCTCCTCAAACTCCCCCCGGTACTTGGTGCCCGCCACCACCCCCGCCAGGTCCAGGGCCACCACCCGGGCACCCTTGAGGATGGGGGGCACCCGGCCCTCCACGATGGCCTGGGCCAGCCCCTCCACGATGGCGGTCTTGCCCACCCCAGGATCCCCGATGAGGACGGGGTTATTCTTGGTGCGCCGGGCCAGGATCTGGATCACCCGGTTGATCTCCTCCTGCCGGCCGATCACGGGGTCCAGCTTGCCCTCCCGGGCTTCCTTGGTGAGGTCGCGGCCGTACTCATCCAGGAAGGGGGTGTTCACCGGCTTTTCCCGTTCCCGGCCCTCCGCCATGGAGAGGATGCGCCAGCGGATGGCGTCCACATCCTTGGCGAAGTGGGAGAGGATGCGGTAGGCGATCCCGTCACCCTCTCGGATGATGCCCAGGAGGATGTGCTCGGTGCCGATCACCGGGGCCCCCATGTTGCGGGCCTCGGCGCTGGCCAGCTCCATGACCCGCCTGGCCCTGGGCGTAATGGCAGGGGGTTCTCCGGTGCGGCTCCCCTCGCCGCGGCCCACCAGCTCCTCCACCATGCGGCGCATGGCCTCGAGGCTCGCCCCGTACTCCTGGAGGATGCGGGCCGCCGTACCCCCCTCGCGCATCAGGCCCAGGAGGAGGTGCTCTGGGCCGATCATGGAGTGGCCTAAGCGGCTCCCCTCCTCCCTTGCGTAGTGGAAAACCAGCCTGGCGCGATCGTCGTACCTGTTCATGCTCCCCTCAACCCACATTCTAGCCTAAAGGAGGCCGGTGCGGGGGTTTGCGCCCGGGATTACCTTGGCCCAGGGGGAGGCTCTTGATGGGAGCAAAAGGGCCCGGCATCCGGTAAGATGCCCTGTAACCGGGGGCTAGGCCCCCTTTCGGGAGGGACGATGCCGGCGACTAGCCTTGACGAACTGGTGGCGCTTTGCAAACGGAGGGGGTTCATCTTCCAGGGTTCCGAGATCTACGGGGGCCTCCAGGGGACCTACGACTACGGTCCTTTGGGGGTGGAGCTCAAGAACAACCTGAAGCAGGCCTGGTGGCGAAGGAATGTCTACGAGCGGGACGACATGGAGGGGTTGGATGCCAGCGTCCTCACCCACCGCTTGGTCCTGTACTATTCCGGGCACGAGGCCACCTTCGCGGATCCCATGGTGGATAACCGCATCAGCAAGAAGCGCTACCGCTTGGACCACCTCCTCAAGGAACAGCCCGAGGAGGTGCTGGGGAGGCTTTACCGGGCCATGGAGGTGGAGGAGGGTAACCTCCACGGCCTGGTCCAGGCCATGATGCAGGCCCCGGAGAGGGCCGGGGGGGCCATGACCGCCGCCGGGGTGTTGGACCCTGCCACCTCGGAGCCTGGGGACTGGACCCCACCCCGTTACTTCAACATGATGTTCAAGACCCACGTGGGCCCGGTGGAGGACGAGGCCTCCTTGGCCTACCTGCGCCCGGAGACCGCCCAGGGCATCTTCGTGAACTTCAAGAACGTCCTGGACAGCACGAGCCGGAAGCTTCCCTTCGGGATCGCCCAGATCGGCAAGGCCTTCCGCAACGAGATCACCCCCCGGAACTTCATCTTCCGGGTGCGGGAGTTTGAGCAGATGGAGATCGAGTACTTCGTCCGCCCGGGGGAGGACGAGTACTGGCACCGCTACTGGGTGGAGGAAAGGCTTCGGTGGTGGCAGGAGATGGGCCTAAGCCGGGAGAACCTGGTGCCCTACCAGCAGCCCCCCGAGGAGCTGGCCCACTACGCCAAGGCCACGGTGGACATCCTCTACCGCTTCCCCCATGGCCTCGAGGAGCTGGAGGGGATCGCCAACCGCACGGACTTTGACCTGGGAAGCCACACCAAGGACCAGGAGGAGCTTGGCATCACCGCCCGGGTGCTTAGGAACGAGCACTCCATTGCCCGCCTAGCCTACCGCGATCCCGACACCGGCAAGTGGTTTGTCCCCTACGTGATCGAGCCCTCTGCCGGGGTGGACCGGGGGGTCTTGGCCCTCTTGGCGGAGGCCTTCACCCGGGAGGAGCTTCCCCATGGGGAGGAGCGCATTGTCCTAAAGCTAAAGCCCCAGCTTGCCCCCATCAAGGCGGCGGTCATCCCCCTGGTTAAGAACCGCCCGGAGATCACCGAGTACGCCAAAGGCCTTAAGGCCAGGCTCCAGGCCCTGGGCTTGGGCCGGATCCTCTACGAGGACACCGGCAACATCGGCAAAGCCTACCGCCGCCACGACGAGGTGGGGACTCCCTTCGCCATCACCGTGGACTACGACACCATCGGGCAGAGCAAGGATGGGACCACCAGGTGGAAGGATACGGTCACCGTGCGGGACCGGGACACCATGGAGCAGATCCGGCTTCACGTGGACGAGCTGGAGGGGTTTTTGCGGGAAAAGCTCAGGTGGTAGGGGAGGCCACCGGTGGGCTCGAGCCCCGGAAAGAGGAGCGCCTGCCTTTCGGGCTTTTGGGGAGGGGAGGTCCTGGCCCCCGAGGGGCCGGTTTTCCCGCAAAGCGTTTGCTATCGTGGGAGGAGAGGGTACCTTTTGCCTGGGGCCCGCTACCCCTGGAGGGAGAGATGAACCGCGAGCCCTGGGGAGAGGGAGGTAAGGTGGGTTTGTGGGTAGGAGGTAAGGAGGAGAGAGGATGAGGGTAGCCGTGGTGGGGGCCACGGGGGCCGTGGGGCAGGAGATCCTGAAGGTCCTCGAGGCCCGGAACTTTCCCCTAACCGAGCTAAGGCTCTACGCTTCCCCCCGCTCCTTGGGCAAGGCCATGTCCTTCCGGGGGGAGGCCATCTCGGTGGAACCCCTTCCCGAGGGGCCATTGCCCGTGGACCTGGTGCTGGCCAGCGCCGGGGGGTCCCTCTCCAAGGCCCTGGCCCCTGTTTGGGCCCAAGGGGGGGCCTTGGTGATCGATAACTCCAGCGCCTGGCGCTACGAGCCCCAGGTGCCCCTGGTGGTGCCGGAGGTGAACCGGGAAAGGATCTTCCAGCACCAGGGCATCATCGCTAACCCTAACTGCACCACGGCCATCCTGGCCATGGCCCTTTGGCCCCTGCACCGGGCGTTTCGGGCCAAGCGGGTCATCGTGGCCACCTACCAGGCGGCCAGCGGGGCTGGGGCCAAGGGTATGGAGGAGCTCCTCCGGGAAACCCACCGCTCCTTGCATGGGGAAGCCCCTGTGGCCGAGGTCTTCGCCCACCCCCTGCCCTTCAACGTCATCCCCCACATCGACGCCTTCCAGGAAAACGGCTACACCCGCGAGGAGATGAAGGTGGTGTGGGAAACCCACAAGATCTTCGGGGACAACTCCATCCGCATTGGCGCCACCGCGGTGCGGGTCCCCACCTTAAGGGCCCATGCCGAGGCGGTGAGCGTGGAGTTTGAAAGGCCCGTCACCCCGGAGGCGGCCCGGGAGGTGCTGGCCCAGGCCCCCGGGGTGGAGGTGGTGGACGAGCCCCAGGCCAAGCGCTACCCCATGCCCCTCACGGCCAGCGGCAAGTGGGACGTGGAGGTGGGCAGGATCCGCAAGAGCCTGGCCTTTGACAACGGCCTGGACTTTTTCGTGGTGGGGGATCAGCTCCTAAAGGGAGCCGCCCTGAACGCCGTGCAGATCGCTGAGGAGTGGCTTAAGGGGCCTTAAGCCAAAGCCAAAACTCCCGGTTTCCCTCCTTCCCCGGCAAGGGGCTTTCCCTTTCCCCCAGAACCTGAAAGCCCAGCTCCCGGGCCTTCTCCCGCACCCGGGCCAGGGCCCTTTGCCGCTGGATCTCCTCCCGCACCACCCCCTTGTGCACCCCAGGGCCCAGCTCAAACTGGGGCTTGACCAGGACGAGGGCCTCGCCTCCCGGCCTAAGGAGTTCCCTCACCTTGGGCAAAAGCAGGGTGGAGGAGATGAAGGACACGTCCATGGCCACCAGGTCCACGGGTTCGGGAAGGACCAGGGTGCGGGCGTCTTGGCCTTCCAGGCTCACCACCCGGGAATCCTCCCTTAGGCGGGGGTGGAGCTGATCCCTGCCCACGTCCACCGCATAGACCCGCCGGGCCCCCCTTTCCAGGAGCACCTGTGTGAACCCCCCGGCGCTGGCCCCGATGTCCGCGGCCACCTTGTCCCTCACCTCGATGGGGAAGGCCTCGAGGGCCCCCAGGAGCTTGTAGGCCCCCCGGCCCACGTACCGCTCCGGGGAGAGGACCTCCACCTGGGCCCCTTGGGGCACCCTGTGGGCGGGCTTGGTCACCACCTGCCCGGCCACCTTCACCTGGCCGGATTGGATGAGCCGTTGGGCCTTCTCCCGGCTTTCCGCCAGGCCCTGTTCCACCAGGTAGCGGTCCAGCCTCACCAGGGGTATTATGCCGGGGGATGGAGCTCTCGGGGCCCTGGTACATCCTGGAGGGGGAGCCTGGGGAGCATTTGGTTCTGGAGGTGCTGGGCCAGAGGCTTTCCGGCATCTGGACCACCGAGGCCTTGGCCCAGGCCTTCCTGGCCCGCCATCCGGAGCTGGGGATGCGGGTGAGCGCCCTGGAGACCCGTTCCCTAAAGGAGGCCTTCCTCAGGGCCCTGGGGATGCTCCAGGTGGATGGGATCCTGGTGGATTACGAACCCGGGGCCCACCGGGCGCGGATGGCCCGGGTGGAGGCGCTTTTGGAGGAGGTTCGGCATGCGTAGGTGGCTGGTGGCGGCTTTGTTGGTTTCGGCTTTGGGTCTGGCCCAGCGGGCCGAGGTGAGCCTGGGAAGCCCCTTTGGGGTGCAGGGGGGGTTGCGTTTTCCCCTGTTGCCCCTCCTGCTGGACGGGCGGGTGTATGGGGGCATGGGCCTCGAGGCCCTGGGCGGTGGGGCGGACCTGCTTCTTAAGCTTCCCCTCACCGATCTCTACCTGGGCCTCGGGGGGTTTTACGGCACGGGGCCGGCCCTCACCCTGCCCCAGGATGCCCGGGGCCAGGGGGGTCTACGGGCGGTCTTGGGCACCTGGTTGAACCTGCCTTTGCCCCTTGTCGGGGTCTATGTGGAGGTGCACCCCACCCTTTACCTGGTTCCCAACGCGGGCTTCGGGGTGGGGGCAGCGGTGGGGGTGAGCCTGGGGCTTTAGCCCCCCTCCTGGGGCCGGTAGCCCTCCTTGAGGGGCACGATGCGGTTCATCACCAGCCGCCCTGGGCGGGAGTCCACCGGGTCCTGCCAGAAGTAACCCAGCCTTTCCAGTTGGTAGCGGGTCTCCGGTGGGTCCTGGGCCACGCTGGGTTCCATGAAGCCCTGCTTGACCTCGAGGGCCTTTGGATTCAGGTTCTTCAGGAAATCCCCGCCCTCCTCGGGGTCTTCGGTCAGGAAAAGCCTGCCGTAAAGCCTGAACTCCGCGGGCAGGGCGTGCCGGGCGGAAACCCAGTGGATGACCCCTTTGGGCTTGATGCCGTCTAGGGGGTTGGCTCCCAGGGTGCCGGGGACGACCCGGGCTTTGAGGAGCTTCACCTCCCCGTTTTCCTCCACCACGTCTTCCAGCTCCACCACGTAGGCGTGCCTTAGGCGCACCCTTTGCCCCGGGGCAAAGCGCTTCCAGCCCTTGGGGGGGTTGAGGCTGAAGTCCGAGCGCTCGATGAAGAGCTCCGGGGAGAAGGGCAGGGGCCTGGTGCCCTCCTTGCCGATATCCCTGGGCCAGTAAGGGGCTTCCAGCCACTCCTCCCCCTGGTAGTTGGTGAGGACCACCCTTAGGGGTTCCAAAACCCCCAAGACCCTGGGGGCGATGGGGTTCAGGTCATCCCGCACCACCTCCTCAAAGAGCTCCATCTCGATGCGGGCCTCGTGGCGGGAGATGCCCGTGCGCCGCACGAACTCCCTTATGGCCTCGGGGCGCACCCCCCGCCGCCTCAAGGCCCTTAGGGTGGGAAGCCTGGGGTCGTCCCAGCCCGTGACCAAGCCTCCCTCCACCATCCGGATGAGCTTTCGCTTGGAGAGCACCGTGTGGGTGAGGTCCAGGCGGGCGAACTCGTACTGGTAGGGCCTTGGGGACTCGGACAGGCCGCACTTCCCCTTCAGGTTCTCGATCACCCAGTCGTAGATGGCCCGGTTGTTCTCGAACTCCAGGGTGCAAAGGGAGTGGCTGACGCCTTCGATGAGGTCCTCGAGGGGATGGGCGTAATCGTAAAGGGGATAGATGACCCAGCGGTTCCCCGCATGGTAATGCGGGGCATGGACGACGCGGTAGAGCACGGGGTCCCGGAGCTTGAAGTTGGGGTGGGCGGGGTCGATCTTAGCCCTTAAGACCCGGCTCCCCGTGGGGAACTCCCCCCGGCGCATCCTCTCAAAGAGCTCCAGGTTTTCCTCCACGCTCCGGTTCCGGTAAGGGCTTGGCTTTCCCTGGGCCCTGAGCTCGCTCATCTCCTCTTCCGAGAGATCGTCCACGTAGGCCTTGCCCTCCTGGATGAGCTCCAGGGCGCACCGGTACATGATTTCGAAGTAATCGGAGGCGTATAGGACCCTATCTGGGGTGAAGCCCAGCCAGCGCACGTCCTCCTCTATGGCCCGGGCGTACTCCTCCTTTTCCGTTTCCGGATTTGTGTCATCGTAGCGCAGGTTGCACTCGCCTCCGTAGTCCAGGGCCAGGCCAAAGTTCAACACGATGCTTCGGGCATGGCCGATGTGCAGATAGCCGTTGGGTTCCGGGGGGAAGCGGGTAAGGAGCTTTTTGTACTTCCCTTCCCGCAGGTCCTTCTCCACGATCTCGGTGATGAAACAGGGGGGAACAAGGCCCATATAGGGGAGTATAGCCCTTGCCTGGCCCTCAGAGTCTGGTCCCAAGGTGGCCCTTTTCAAAACCTGGGTGGCCGCTTCTCAAAGAAGGCCCGGATGCCCTCCCTTAGGTCCCCGGTCTCCCGGATCCAGGCGTTGGCCAAGGCGGCCAGGCGGAAGCCATCCTCGAGGCCCATCCCCGGCAGGGCGAGGAGGAGCTCCTTGGTGAGGCGCAAGGAGGTGGGGGCATTCTTGGCCAGCTCCTCCGCCAGGCCTAAGGCCTCCTCCAGGGCTTTGCCGGGCTTGGCGATGCGGTTGGCCAAGCCCAGGGCCTTGGCCTCCTCCGCCCCCACCAGGCGGCCCGTGAGGAGGAGGTCCTTGGCCACCTTCTCCCCCACGGCCCGCACCAGGATCACGGAGACCAGGGCGGCCACAAAGCCGATCTTCACTTCGGTGTAGCCCAGCCTGGCCTCCTGGTCCATGACCAACAGGTCGCAGGCGGTGGCCAAACCCGCCCCGCCCGCCACCGCCGGGCCGTTCACCGCGGCCACCGTGGGCTTGGGGAAGGTGTAAAGGCGGTGGAAGAGGCGCATCAGGGAGAGGGAGTGGCGGTAGTTTTCCTCAGCGCCAAGCTCTGTCACCTTCTCCAGGAAGGCCAGGTCGGCCCCGGCGCTGAAGGCGCTTCCCCGGCCGGAAAGGACCAGGACCCGGGCCTCGGGGTCTTGCTCCGCCTCCTCGAGGGCCTGCAAAAGCCCTTCCACCATCTGGGGGGAAAGGGGGTTTCTGCGGTCGGGATCGTTGAGGAAGATCCGATAGATCCGGCCTCTCTCCACCTGGACCATGCCCCCATTGTAGGCGCCCGCCTTTTCCTGCTACACTCCCCTTAGCCCGCAAGCCATGCAGGGAGAGCCCGCGGGCTAGGAGGTGGTGTAGATAAAGGAGTACCTGGTTAACGAACGTATCCGCGCACGGCAGGTGCGGGTGATCGGAGCCGATGGGCAGCAGCTGGGCATCATGGACACCCGGGAGGCCTTGCGCCTGGCCCAGGAGCAGGACCTGGACCTGGTGCTGGTGGGCCCCACCGCCGACCCTCCCGTGGCCCGCATCATGGACTACTCCAAGTGGCGCTACGAGCAGCAGGTGGCGGAGAAGGAGGCCCGCAAAAAGGCCAAGCGCACCGAGGTGAAGTCCATCAAGTTCCGGGTCAAGATCGACGACCACGACTATCAGACCAAGCTGAACCATATCAAGCGCTTTCTGGCCGAAGGCCACAAGGTCAAGGTCACCATCATGTTCCGCGGACGGGAGATGAGCCATCCCGAGCTGGGCGAAAGGCTTCTGGAACGGGTGGCCGAGGACCTAAAGGGCCTGGCCGTGGTGGAGATGAAGCCCGAGCTCTTAGGCCGGGATATGAACATGCTCTTGGCCCCGGCCAAGGTCTCAGCCTAAAGCGGTCCCCTGTCTGGACCTTTTCACCCGCCTCTGGTATAGTGTGAGGGCTTTGGGGAGCTTGCAAGTCCCCGGTCCGGGGCGCTTCCCAGGGCTTGGAGGAAGGATATGCCGAAGATGAAGACCCATAAGGGCGCCAAGAAGCGGGTGAAGGTGACCGCTTCGGGCGAGGTGGTGGCCATGAAGACCGGAAAGCGGCACCTCAACTGGCACAAGTCTGGGAAGACCATCCGCCAGAAGGGGCGGAAGTTTGCCCTGGCCCAGGTGGAGGCGGAGCGGATCAAGCTCCTGCTGCCCTACGAGTAAGGAGGTAGAGGATGCCGCGCGCCAAAACCGGTGTCGTTCGCCGCAGGAAGCACAAGAAGATCCTCAAGCTGGCCAAGGGGTATTGGGGCCTCCGCTCCAAAAGCGTCCGCAAGGCCCGGGAAACCCTCTTCGCTGCAGGTAACTACGCCTATGCCCACCGCAAGCGCAAGAAGCGGGATTTCCGCAAGCTCTGGATCGTGCGCATCAACGCCGCCTGCCGCCAGCATGGCCTAAACTACTCCAGCTTTATCCACGGCCTGAAGAAGGCGGGGGTGGAGCTGGACCGCAAGGTGCTGGCCGATTTGGCGGTGCGGGAGCCCCAGGCCTTTGCTGAGCTGGTGGAGAAGGCCAAGGCCGCTCGCGCCTAAAGCATTCTTTCCCGTGACCCGCCGTCGGGATCCCGCTTTGATCTGGCGGCGGGTTTCCCCTTGCGAGGATGCCTCCTGAGCTGTACGTGATCCTGGTGGCTGCCCTGCCGGTGGTGGAGCTAAGGGGAGCCATTCCCTTGGGGGTGGCCCTGGGGCTTTCCCCGGAGGAGGCCTTCCTGCTGGCCCTCTTGGGCAACCTGCTGGTGGCCCCGGTGGCCCTCTTCCTCCTTCCCTGGGGGGTGGCCCTTTTGACCCGGGTTCCCCTCCTGGCCAGGCTCTGGGCGGCCCTCGAGGCCCGGGTGCGCCTGAGGGGAGAGGAGCAGGTGCAGCGCCTAGGGGCCTTGGGCCTTTTCCTCTTCGTGGCCGTGCCCTTCCCGGGCACTGGGGCCTGGAGCGGGGCGGTGCTTTCCGTGGTCTTGGGTCTGAAAAGGCGTTACGCCCTCCTGGCCATCTCCCTGGGGGTGCTGGCGGCTGGGCTCATCGTCCTCCTCCTTACGGGTGGGGCGGTGGCCGGGCTAAACTACCTGCGATGATCCTCGTCCTCCTACCCCTTTCCTATGCCCTGGGTGCCTTGCCCTTGGGGTACTGGCTGGCCAGGCGGCGGGGGGTGGACCTGCGCACGGCAAGCCCCTATACCCTGGGTTTGGAGACGGCCTTGAGGCGGCTGGGGCCGGGCCTTACCCTTTTGGCCTTCCTCCTGGACTTCGCCAAGGGGTATCTGCCCCTGGCGTTGGGGAGGGGCTTGGGGCTTGGGGTAGAGGAGCTTTTGGCCCTGGGGGTGGCGGTCTACCTGGGCCACCTGTATCCCCTTTTTTTCCAGGATCCCTGGCCCCTTCGGGCCAAGGGGGCAGGGGTTCTCTTGGGGGTGCTGGCGGGGCTACCCCTGGAGCCTGTCCTGGCCATGGTCCCGGTGGCCTTGGGCCTTGCCCTCTACGCCCTCACGGGCTATGCCTCCTTGGGGGCCCTGGGGCTTCCCCTAGGCCTCTTTGGCGCCCTCTTTCTCGGCGGGTTTACCCCCATGGCTAAGGCCCTTGGGGGCTTGCTTTTCCTCCTGGCCCTTTGGCGCTACAAGGAAAACCTGGGCCGTATCCTGGAAGGCACCGAGCCCAGGCTGGGTAACCCCCTGCCTCTGCCCTCGGATAGGCAGGTGGTTTGCGCCTTCCTCATCCATCCCCTCACGCTGGAGGATTTCTGGCAAAGCCCCCGCTTCCGCTGGGCGAGGCCCCTGGTGCGCCTGGGGCTTTTAAAGCAGGCCTGGATAGAGCGTTTGGCGGAGCTCTTCCGTCCCATGAAGGTGGGGGAGGTAAGGGGGGTGAGGACAGCGGATGGCAGGGAGGTCCTATGCCACCTCATCTCCGCCCCCCTCCTGCCCCACCAGATCAAGGCCAGGCCGGAGCTGGCGGTAAGGCGGGCCATCCAGGGGGCTCGGCTCGCCAAGGAGCTTGGGGCCACGGTGGTGGGCCTAGGGGCCTTTTGGAGCGTGGTGGGGGAAAAGGGCAAGAAGGTCCAGGAGGCGGTGCCCGATATTGAGGTGACCAACGGGGGAGCCTATACCGCAGGCACCGTCAAGGCGGCTATTCCCGGCATCCTGGCCCACTTCGCCCAAAGCGGAAAGGATCTGAGGGACACCACGGCGGCGGTGGTGGGGGCGAATGGGGTGGTGGCCTTCGGCATCGCCCGGCAGATCGCCCCCTTGGTGGGGCGGCTCATCCTGGTGGGCAGGGACCGGGAGCGCCTGGAAAGGTCGGCGGAAAGCCTTCGGAAGAACCTGGAGCGGAAGGGGCAAGCCCCCGAGATCCTGGTGGCCACCGAGGTGGCCGCCATCCGGGAGGCGGACCTGGTTTTCACCGCCACCAGCGATCCCAATCCGGTGATCCACCCTGAGCACGTGAAGCCGGGGGCCTGGATCTACGACGAGGGCGTGCCCCCCGACGTGCATCCCTCGGTTAAGGAGGTGCCCGGGGTGAGGGTCATCCCTGGGGGTGTGGTGCGGCTTCCCGGGAGGGCCAAGGCCACCTTAGACCTTCACTTCGGTGCCCCCGACCAGGTCCCCGCCTGCCTGGCGGAGACCATGATCCTGGCGGCGGAGGAGGCCTTTGACCGCAAGAGCCTGGGGGGCGAGGTGAAGGCGGAGAACATCCAGTTCTTCGTGGAGCGGGCGGAGGCCTTGGGGTTTAAGGTGGTGGAGTGATGTGGTTGCTCCTCTCCCCCACGGCCCTCGAGGCGCCCTTCCTCCGGGGTGAACCCTTCTCCTTCCTGGGAAGGAAGGGGCTTAGGGGTGAGGGCTTCGTTTACCTGGAAACCGGCATCGGCAAGGTGAACGCCGCCCTCACCCTGGCCGCCTGGACCAGCCAAAACCCCGTGGAGAAGGCCTTGCTGTTCGGCATTGCCGGGGCTTACCCGGGCTCGGGCCTCCTCCCTGGGGATGTGGTCCTGGTGGGGGAGGAGGTGGAGGCGGACCTGGGTACCCAAGAGGGCCTGGAACCCTTGGGCTTTCCCGCCTTGGAGGTGGAGGGAAAGGCCTACCACAACCGCTTCCCCCTGGATCCAGGCCTCACCCGGGCTTTGGCCCGGGCCTTGGGCCTCCGGGTGGTGGTGGGGCTCACCCGGGACCGGGTCTCGGAGACCCCAGGGGAGGCGGAGGCCCTGGCCTGGCGCTGGGGGGCCTGGGTGGAGAGCATGGAGGGGGCTGCCTTTGCCCGGGCATGCCTGGCCTTGGGGATCCCCGGGGCGGAGCTTAGGGCCGTCTCCAACCCCGCAGGGGTGCGGGACAAAGGAGCGTGGAGGGTACCCTTGGCGGTGAAGGCCTTGGAGGGGGCTTTGGCCCCTGTCCTTGCCGGAGCCTTCCTTAGGGGGTTTCCGGGATAATCCCCCTTTGGCCGCGGGATTTCCCTTGGCGAGGCCCGGCCTGGCCTTTTAGCAAGTAGGCTCCCCCCACCCCGCGGCCCGGGCCCACGCCGGGGGTGGCATGGGGAACCCCCCCTTGAGAGGCCTCTTTGGGGGTTAGGCTCCCCTTAACCCTTCTGGAAGAAGGCTTCCGCCTTGTCCCAGTTCAGCACGTTCCAGATGGCCTCGAGGTATTCGGCCCGGCGGTTTTGGTACTTGAGGTAGTAGGCGTGCTCCCACACGTCGATGCCCACGATGGGAGTAAAGCCTTCCATCACGGGGTTGTCCTGGTTGGCGGTGGAGAGCACGTGAAGCTTCCCGAAGGGGTCCTTCACCAGCCAGGCCCAGCCGGAGCCGAAGCGGGCCATGGCCGCTTGGGTGAGCTTTTCCTTCAGGGCAGCGAAGCTCCCAAGCTGCTCATCGATGGCCTTTTTGAGTTCCCCTACAGGCTCCTTGGCTCCTCCTGGGGTGAGGAGCTCCCAGAAAAGGCTGTGGTTCAAGTGCCCGCCCCCATTGTTGCGCACCGCGGTCTGGATGTCCGCGGGCAAGGCGGCCAGGTGGCGTAGGAGCACCTCCACCTCAACCCCCTGCAGGTAAGGGTACTTCTCCAAGGCGGCGTTCAGGTTGTTCACGTAGGCCCCATGGTGCTTCTGGTGGTGGATCTCCATGGTCTTGGCGTCGATGTGGGGCTCGAGGGCCTCGTACGGGTAACCCAGTTCCGGTAGCCTAAAGGGATACGGCATACCTCACCTCCCAAGCCTCACTATAACGGTGCCCACCCCTAAGGGGGGTGGGCGTTCTCACAAAGGCACCTCAGGCCTCGTGGGGTTTGGCCAGCCTCATGGGGACCACGATGCGGTCAAACTCCTCCTCCGTGAGGTACCCCAGCTCCAGGGCAGCCTGCTTCAGGGCCTTCTTTTCCCTGATGGCCTTCTTCACGATCTCCGCCGCCTTGTCGTAGCCGATGGCCTTGTTCAAGGCGGTGGCCAGCATGGGGTTTTTCTGCAGGTGTTCCTCTATCCGCTCCAGGTTGGGCTCGATTCCCTGGGCCAGGTGCTCGTTGAAGGACTCCATGGCGTCCGCCAGGAGCTTGGTGGACTCGAGGACGGCGTCCACCATCACCGGCTTGAAAACGTTGAGCTGGAAGTTGCCCTGGCTTCCGGCAAAGGCCACCGCGTGGTCATTGCCAAAGACCCGCACCACCACCATGGTGAGGGCCTCCACCTGGGTGGGGTTCACCTTGCCGGGCATGATGGAGGACCCAGGCTCGTTGGCGGGGATGAAGATCTCCCCGATGCCCCCATAGGGCCCGGAGGCCAGCCAGCGGATGTCGTTGCCGATTTTCATCAGGGCCCCGGCCAGGGTGCGCAAGGACCCCATCACCTGCACCAGCTCGTCGTGGGCGGCCAAGGCGGCAAAGCGGTTCTCCGCCACCTTGAAGGGAAGCCCGGTTTCCTCGGCCAGGTAATGGGCCACCCGTTCCCCGAACCGGGGGTGGGCGTTTAGGCCCGTGCCCACCGCCGTGCCCCCGATGGCCAGGTTATAGAGCCCTTTCTCCGCCTCCCTGACCATGGCCAGGGTGTTCCTTAGCTGGGCGGCCCAGCTTCCCACCTCCTGTCCCAGGGTGATGGGTACGGCGTCCATCAGGTGGGTGCGGCCCACCTTCACGATGGGGTCAAAGGCCTTGGCCTTTTCCTCAAAGGTGGCGATGAGGGCCTCCGCCGCCGGGTAAAGCCTGTCGTGGAGGGCTAGGGCCACGGCCACGTACATGGCGGTGGGGAAGGTGTCGTTGCTGCTCTGGCCCCGGTTCACGTGGTCGTTGGGGTGGACGTACTTGGAGCCCAGGGGTTTCCCCAAAAGCTCCGAGGCCCGGTTGGCGATGACCTCGTTCACGTTCATGTTGGTCTGGGTGCCGCTACCCGTCTGGAAGACCACCAGGGGGAAGTGGTCGTCCAGCTTTCCCGCCATCACCTCCTCCGCCGCCTGGATGATGGCCCGGGCGATCTCCTCGGGAAGCTCGCCCAGCTCCAGGTTGGCTCTGGCCGCGGCTTTCTTCAGCATGCCGTAGGCGCGGATCACCTCCAGGGGCATGCGGAAGCGCCAGGCGCCGATTTTGAAGTGCTCGAGGGAGCGCTGGGTCTGGGCGCCCCAGTAGCGGTCCGCCGGTACCTTGACCTCGCCCATGGTGTCCCGTTCCGTCCGGTACTCCATACCGCACCTCCAGCCCGATTTTACGCCTCCTCCTCGTAGGGCTCGCGGAGCTTGACCGGTTTCCCCCTAAGCCCGGCGCGGAGGTTAAGCCACTCCACCAGCACGGCAAAGCCCATGGCAAAGTACACGTACCCTTTGGGGATGTGTACCCCCGTGCCCTCGGCCACCAGGGTGAAGCCCACCAAAAGCAGGAAGGAAAGGGCCAGCATCTTCACCGTGGGGTGCTGGTTCACGAAGGCGTAGATCCCCTTGGAGGCCAACAGCATGATGGCCACGGAGAGGAGGATGGCTGCCACCATCACCGGCACGAAGCGGGTGAGGCCCACGGCGGTGATGACCGAGTCGATGGAGAACACGATGTCCAGAAGGAGGACCTGCCCGATCACCGAGGCGAAGGAGGGAGCCACCCTTTTCACCGCATGGCCGGGCTCCCCTTCCAGCTTCTCGTGGATTTCCTTCACCGATTTGTAGATGAGGAATAGCCCCCCGGCCATCAGGACCAGGTCCTTGCCCGTCACCTCGTGGCCCCAGAGGGCGAAGAGGGGTTTTTTCAAGGCCATGATCCAGGCGATGGTGAGCAGGAAGAGGATGCGGGTGACCGCAGCCAAGGAGATGCCCACCACGCGGGCCCGGTCCTGCTCTTCCCTGGGCAGCTTGGAGGCCAGGATGCTGATGAAGATGACGTTGTCCACGCCGAGTACCACTTCCAGCACGGTTAGGGTGATGAGGGCGATCCACACCTCGGGGTTGGTGAGCCACTCCATGGGAAGGAGTCTACAGGGCGGCGTAGACTGGGGGGCATGGTGGATGTGCTCGTGGTGGGGGCCGGGCCCGTGGGTCTAGCGGCGGCCCTCGAGGCTAAGCGCCGTGGCCTAAGCCACCTGATCCTGGAGAGGGGCACGGTGGCGGAAACCATTTACCGCTTTCCCCGGCAGATGGTCTTCTTCTCCGAGTCCAAGAACATTGAGATCGGGGGCCACCCCCTGGTGTCCCAGGGTCCCAAGCCCACCCGCCTCGAGGCCCTCCTCTACTACCAGAGGGTGGCGGAAAGGGAAGGGCTTAGGGTTCTCACCTACACGGAGGCGGTGGCCATAGAGGGCGGGGAGGGAGCCTTCCGGGTGCTGGCCAAGGACCGCTTTGGGCAAAAGGCCTTTCCCGCCCGGTATGTGGTGGTGGCCACGGGCTACTTCGGCAACCCCAACCGCCTGGGGGTGCCGGGGGAGGACCTGCCCCACGTCTTCCACCGCTACGAGGAAGCGGCCCCCTTCTTCGGCAGAAGGGTGGCGGTGGTGGGGGGGAGTAACTCCGCGGTGGAGGTGGCCTTGGACCTGTACCGGGGTGGGGCGGAGGTGGCCCTGGTGCACCGGGGGAAGTGGGTGCGCCCCAGCGTGAAGTACTGGCTCCTCCCCGATTTTGAGAACCGGGTGAAGGAGGGAAGCATAAGGGCGGTGATGGAAACCCGGGTCAAGGCCATCACCCCGGAGGGTCTGGTCCTGGAAGGGCCCCAAGGGGAGGAGTTCTTGCAGGCCGATTTCGTCCTGGTCCAGATCGGTTACCATGCGGAGGACCGCCTTCTCAGGGAGGCTTTGGTGAACTACGAGGGGGGTAAGCCCCGCCTTTCCCCGGGGTGGGAGACCTCCCGCAAGGGGCTCTTCGCCATCGGCTCCAGCGCCTTTGGCCCGGACACCCGCTCCGTCTTCATCGAAAACGGCCGGGAGCACGCCAGGGTGGCCATAGCCGCCATCGCCCGTCACCTGGGCTCTTGACACCCTTCACAAAGGGGGCTAGGATAGAGCCCAAGATGCGCTTTGGCCTCGTCCTATCCCTAGGCCTGGTCCTAATCGTAGGGCCAGCGGGGGGTAGGGTGTAGCGTTTTAGGGCGCATCCAAAACCCCCCGGAAAACGGGGGGTTTTGGTTTAGGAGGGGGCGATGAAGGGATCAGAAGCACTCTTGAAGGCGTTGGAGAAGGAAGGGGTGGAGGTCATCTTTGGCCACCCGGGTGGGGCCATCATGCCGGTCTACGATGCCCTTTACGACAGCCCTATCCGCCACATCCTGGTGCGGCACGAGCAAGGGGGCGTTCATGCCGCCACCGCCTACGCCCGGGCTTCGGGCCGGGTGGGGGTGGTCATGGCCACCAGCGGCCCTGGGGCCCTGAACCTGGTGACGGGCCTGGCGGATGCCTACATGGACTCCACCCCGGTGGTGGCCATCACTGGGAACGTGCCCCGGACCCTGATCGGCACCGACGCCTTCCAGGAGGCGGACGTCACCGGGGTCACCATGCCCATCACCAAGCACAACTACCTGGTGCAGGAGGTGAACGACATCCCCCGGGTGGTGCGGGAGGCCTTCCACATCGCCTCCACTGGGAGGCCAGGCCCGGTGCTCATCGACCTGCCCAAGGACGTGCAGCTTTCCGAGTTCACGGGTAGCTTCGACGTGGAGCTAGACCTTCCCGGCTATAAGCCCACCACCAAGGGCCATCCCAAGCAGATAGAGCGGGCCCTGGATGCCCTGGAGCAGGCGGAAAGGCCCATCCTCATGGTGGGAGGCGGAGCCCAACACGCCCACGGGGAGCTTCTGGCCTTTGCCGAGCGGACGGGAATCCCCGTGATCACCACCCTGATGGGCCTGGGGGCTTTCCCGGGGAACCACCCCCTTTGGCTGGGGATGCCGGGAATGCACGGCACCGTGGCCGCCAACCGGGCCATCCACCATGCGGACGTGATCCTGGCCATCGGCCTCCGCTTTGACGACCGGGTCACGGGGAAGGTTTCCCGCTTCGCCCCCCATGCCCACACCATCATCCACGTGGACATCGACCCCGCGGAGATCGGTAAGCTGGTGCGCACCCACATTCCCATCGTGGGGGATGCCCGGCTGGTCCTTAAGGAGATGCTGAAGGGGGCCAAGCCCCTTAGGCTTGCCTCCTGGTGGCGGGAGCTGGAGGAGTGGCGCACCCGCTACCCCTTGCGCTGGAAGCCCCGGCCCCACCTTCAGGCCCCGGAGGTGATCCGGGCCTTCGCCGAGGCCACGGGGGGGCATGCCATTGTGACCACGGGGGTGGGGCAGCACCAGATGTTCGCTGCCCAGTACTTCCCCGTGGCCCGGCCGCGAAGCTTCATCACCTCCGGGGGCCTGGGCGCGATGGGGGTGGGCCTTCCCTTCGCCATCGGGGCCAAGGTGGCCCGGCCGGAGGAGCTGGTCATCGACTTCGACGGGGACGGCTCCTTCCAGATGACCCTCCAGGAGCTGGCCACCTTGGTCAAGTACAGGCTGGACGTGAAGGTGGTGATCCTCAACAACGGCTACCTGGGCATGGTGCGCCAGTGGCAGGACCTCTTCCATGCCAAGCGCTACTCCGAGGTGTACCTGGCGGACTCCAACCCCGACTTCGCCCGCCTGGCGGAGGCCTATGGCCTCAAGGGGATCAGGGTGGAACGCAAGGAGGACCTGATGAAGGGGGTGGAGGCGGTGCTTTCCGCCGATGGCCCGGTGGTGGCGGAGTTTAAGGTCTACCACGAGGAGGGAGTCTTCCCCATGATCCCCGCGGGTGGGGCGGCGGAGGACATGATCCTCGAGCACCCCGCGGAAAGGGAGGAGGTGGAGGCGTGAGGCACGTGATCTCCGTCCTGGTGCAGGACCATCCCCGGGTCTTGAACCGCATCACGGGCCTCTTCGCCCGCCGGGGCTTCAACCTGGAGAGCCTGGCGGTGGGGACCACCCATGTGCCGGGGCTTTCCCGCATCAGCCTGGTGGTCTCTGGGGACGACCGCACCTTGGAGCAGGTGGAGAAGCAGCTGAACCGGCTGATCGAGGTCTTGAAGGTCACCGACCACTCCGAGCCCCACGTGGAGCGGGAGCTGGCCCTGGTGAAGGTCCACGTGGCCGGGGTGGAGGAGAGATTGGCGGTGAAGGACATCCAGGAGGCCTTCCGGGCCCGGGTGGTGGATGTGGCCCAGAAGAGCCTGATCCTGGAGCTCACCGGGGATTCCAAGAAGATAGACTCCTTCATCGAGGCCCTTAGGCCTTACGGGATCCTCGAGGTCATGCGCACCGGGGCGGTGGCCATGAGCCGAGGGGAGCGCACCCTTAAGGTCAGGGAAAAACGGGAGGCGGTATGAAGATCTACTACGAGCACGACGCAGACCTAGGCTTCATTCAAGGCAAGAAGGTGGCGGTACTGGGCTTTGGCTCCCAGGGGCACGCCCACGCCCTGAACCTTAAGGACTCGGGGGTGGACGTGCGGGTGGGGCTTAGGCCCGGGTCTAAAAGCGCCGCCAAGGCGGAGGCCATGGGCCTTAGGGTCCTCTCCGTGGCCGAGGCGGTGCGGGAGGCGGATGTGGTGATGGTTCTCCTGCCCGACGAGACCCAGGGCCGGGTTTACCGGGAGGAGATCGAGCCCAACCTGAGGGAGGGGGCGGCCTTGGCCTTCGCCCACGGCTTCAACATCCACTTTGGCCAGATCAAGCCCAGGCGGGACCTGGACGTCTGGATGGTGGCCCCCAAGGGCCCCGGCCACCTGGTGCGGAGCGAGTACACCAAAGGAAGCGGGGTGCCGGCTCTGGTGGCCGTGTACCAGGACGCCTCGGGCGCGGCCTTCCCCACCGCCTTGGCCTACGCCAAGGCCATCGGGGCGGCCCGGGCGGGCGTGATCCCCACCACCTTCAAGGACGAAACGGAAACCGACCTCTTTGGGGAGCAGGCGGTGCTCTGCGGGGGGCTTACCCGGCTCATCCAGGCGGGGTTTGAAACCCTGGTGGAGGCGGGCTACCCTCCGGAGATGGCCTACTTTGAGACCGTGCACGAGGTGAAGCTCATCGTGGACCTCATCTACGAGGCGGGTTTCGCCGGCATGCGCTACTCCATCTCCAACACCGCGGAGTACGGGGACTACACCCGGGGGGAGGTGGCGGTACCGGTGGAGGAAACCAAAAGGCGCATGCGGGAGATCCTCCGCCAGATCCAGGCCGGGGAGTTTGCCCGGGAGTGGATGCTGGAGAACCAGGTGGGCCAGCCGGTCTTGGAGGCGAACCGCAAGCGCTGGAAGGAGCACCCCATTGAGGAGGTGGGGGCAAGGCTCAGGGCCATGATGCCCTTCCTGCGGGCAAGGGTATTGGAAGAGGTAGGCTAGGTGGGTTCCAATGGCCCCCCACCTGGGGGGCCTGGTGCGTTTTTGGGGAGGGAGAAGATGGAAAGGCACATCCGCATCTTTGACACCACGCTTAGGGATGGGGAACAGAGCCCAGGGGTGGCCCTTTCCCTGGACCAGAAGCTGGAGATCGCCCACGCCTTGGCCCGGCTCAACGTGGACATCATTGAGGCGGGTTTCCCCGTATCCGGGCCTTTGGAGTTTGAGGCGGTAAGGCGGATCGCTGAGGAGGTAAGGGGCCCCATCATCGCCGCCTTGGCCCGCACCCACACCCTGGACATCGACCAGGCGGCCAAGGCCCTGGAGAAGGCGGAAAAGCCTCGGATCCACGTATTCACCTCGGCTTCCAAGATCCACCTCCAGTACATGCTGAAGAAGACGGAGGAGGAGGTCTTGGAGATGGCGGACAAGATGGTGCGTTACGCCAGGAGGTACGTGGACGACGTGGAGTTTTCCGCCCAGGACGTGATGCGGGCGGAGTGGGAGTTCGTAAAGCGCCTCTACGAGGTGGCCATTGAGGCTGGGGCCACCACCATCAACATTCCCGACACCACCGGCTACGGTACACCCAATGAGTACGGGGCCTTGATCCGCCGCATCCGGGACGAGGTGGTGCGGGGCCGGGACGTGATCATCTCCACCCACACCCACGACGACCTGGGCCTGGCCACCGCCAACGCCCTGGCGGGCATAGAGAACGGGGCGGGCCAGGTGGAGTGCACCATCAACGGCATTGGGGAGCGGGCGGGCAACACCGCCTTGGAGGAGGTGGTCATGGCCCTTTACGTGCGCCGGGACTGGTACAAGGCCAAGACCCAGATCAACACCCGGGAGATCTACCGGGTCTCCCGCCTGGTGGAGCGTTACACCGGCATGCCCGTGCCCCCCAACAAGGCCATCGTGGGGGACAACGCCTTTGCCCACGAGTCGGGGATCCACCAGGATGGCGTCCTGAAGCACCGCTCCACCTACGAGATCATGGACGCCGAGCTTATTGGGAGGCGCCCCGCGGTGATCGTGCTGGGTAAGCATTCCGGGCGGGCTGCCTTCAAGAAGGCCCTCGAGGACCTGGGCTACAAGGACCTTTCCGAGGATCAGCTCAAGGTGCTCTTCTCCCGCTTCAAGGAGATCGCCGAGAAGAAAGGCCCCCTGTCGGCCGAGGAGCTTCAGGCCCTGGTGGAGAGCGAACGGGAGCCGGCGTCCCAGTTCTTTACCCTGGAGCATGTCCAGTTCTTCTCCGGCTCCGGCCTCTTGCCCACGGCCACGGTGAAGGTGAAGACCCCGGATGGGGAAAGGGTGGCCACGCACACCGGGGATGGGCCCGGGGGCGCCGTGTACAAGGCCATTCAGGAGGCCATCGGCCTCAGGCCCGGGCTGGAGCTTTACCGGGTGGAGGCGGTTACCGGATCCACCGAGGCCTTGGGCCAGGTGACGGTGAGGCTTCGCCTGGGGGAGCTCCAGGCGGTGGGGGTGGGGGTTTCCCCGGACATCATCGAGGCCAGCGCCCTGGCCTTCCTGGATGCGGCCGGCAAGCTGGCCAGCGGCCGCGCCACCCGCCACCCGCCCTCCATCGAGGAGGTTCAGCGCGGGGTTTAGGGAAAGCCCACCCTGGATCGGCCAGGGTGGGACCCCCGCGGAGGGGGGAAGAAGCCATGGTGGAGATCCTAGACACCACCCTAAGGGACGGAACGCAAGGGGAAGGCATCAGCCTTTCCGTGGACGACAAGGTGGCCATTGCCAGACGCCTGGCGGCCTTTGGGGTACACCTCATCGAGGGGGGCTGGCCGGGGTCCAACCCCAAGGACGCCGAGTTTTTCCAGCGCATGAAGGGGGTGGACCTGGGGGAGACCAAGCTGGCTGCCTTTGGGGCCACCCGTAGAAAGGGGCTGGCTCCCGAGGAGGACCCCTCGGTTCTGGCCCTGCTGGAGGCGGAGACTCCCGTGGTGGTCCTCTTCGGCAAGAGCTGGACCCTACATGTCCTCGAGGCCTTGGAGACCAGCCTGGAGGAAAACCTCCGCATGATCCAGGACACCGTGGCCTTCTTCGCCGGGCGGGGAAGGCGGGTGGTCTACGACGCGGAGCACTTCTTTGACGGGTATAAGGAGGACCCCGGCTACGCCCTGGCCACCTTGGAGGCGGCGGTGGAGGGGGGAGCGGACACCCTGGTGCTTTGCGACACCAACGGGGGGGCCCTGCCGGAGGAGGTTTACGCCATCACCAAAGCGGTGGTGGAGCGCTTTCCCCGCTTACGCATCGGCATCCATCCCCACAACGACGCCGAGCTGGCGGTGGCCAACGCCTTGGCGGCGGTGAGGGCGGGGGCCACCCACGCCCAGGGCACCATCAACGGCTACGGGGAGCGGTGCGGCAACCTGAACCTCACCAGCTTCCTGCCCACCCTGGCCTTCAAGTACGGCATTCCCTCCATCCCTGCGGAAAGGCTTAGGGGACTTAAGGAGCTCTCCCACTTCGTGGACGAGAGGGCCAACCAGTCCCCCAACCGCCGGGCCCCTTACGTGGGGGAGTCGGCCTTCGCCCACAAGGCGGGGGTGCACGTCTCCGCGGTCCTTAAGAACCCCCGCACCTACGAGCACATCCCCCCCGAGTGGGTGGGGAATAGCCGGCGGTTCCTGGTCTCCGATGTCTCGGGCCGCTCCAACCTTCTGGCCAAGCTCCAGGAGCTGGGGGTGGACCTTTCCAAGGAGGAGGCCAAGCGCCTTCTGGAGGAGGTGAAGGCCCTGGAGTACGAGGGCTACGCCTTCGAGGGAGCGGAGGCCAGCTTCTACCTCCTGGCCCACCGCCTGAAAGGGGGGAGCCTCCCCTTCAGCGTGGAGGGGTTTTCCGTCTTTGTCCACGGGAGTGGCCTGGACACCGCCTGGGCCGAGGCCACGGTGCGGGTTAGGGTGGGGGAAAGCCTGCAACACACGGCGGCGGAAAGCCCCTTTGGCCCGGTTTCCGCCCTGGACAGGGCCTTCCGCAAGGCGGTGTTGCAGTTTTACCCGGAGCTAGCCGACGTGGAGCTCGCCGACTACAAGGTGCGCATCCTCTCCGGCCAGGAGGCGGGGACCAACTCCGGGGTGCGGGTGATGATCGAGATGAAGCGGGGCGAGGAGCGCTTTGCCACCGTGGGGGCCAGCGAGAACATCCTCGAGGCCTCCCTGAAGGCCCTCACCGACGGGTACGCCTACGCCCTCCTGTACCCGAGCCTTAAGGAGACGGTGCCCAAGGCAGGCTGATCTCGGGGAAGGCCAAGGGGGTTGCGGGCTCGGAGGGGGAGAGGAGGCGGATGGAGCGGTAGCGCCCCTCCCTGGGCTCCCGGTAGACCTCCAGGAGGTTCTCCTTGAGGTTCACCAGCCACACCTCGGGGATCCCGGCCTCGGCGTAGAGGGGAAGCTTCTCCTCCCGGTCAAACTCCAAGGAGGTGTCGGCTACCTCTATGAGGAGAAGGACATCCGGGGGTTCTGGGTGGCGGTCCCGATAGCGGTCCAAGGGTGGGACGAGGACCAACAGATCGGGTTCAGGTTCCGAGTCAGGAGGTATACGCAAGGGGTTTTGCGCCATAACCACAGCCTTACCCCGTAGGGCCTCATGCAAGAGGTCGTCCAGCCGGGCCACCATGAAGGCATGTTTCGGTCCGATTGGGCTCATCTGGTATACCTCTCCCCTGAGGAGTTCCACCCGGGGTACGTCCCGGAAGGCCCGCTCAAACTCCTCCACGCGGAAGCGGTAGCGGGTGGCCATGCCCCTATTATGCTCCGTGGCCGGAGTAGTGCCTAAGCCCAAGCCACCAGAGAAGCCGCCAAAGGAGAAGGAGGGTTCCACCCCAGAAGAGCATGACAAAGACCCCCGGGAGGAGGTCCACCTCCTGCCCGGCCAGGAGGGCAGCGGGCAGGTAGACCAGGTAGGGGAAGGGGGTGAGGAGGGCCAGATTTCTCAGGGGTTCGGGGAAGACCTCGAGGGGAGCGATGGTTCCCGAGAGGAAGAGGTAGAGGAGGAAGAAGACCTCCTCCACGGAAACTGCCCGTTCCGTGAAGAAGGTGAGCATGGCGGTGGTGTACTGCATCAGGTAGCGGAGGAAAAAGGCCAGAAGGGTGAAGAGAAGCCCCAGGAGGACGGGGCCGGGCTCCGGCCTAAAGCGGGCCTCGGGGAAGATAAAGAAGAAGAGGAGGGTGAGGAGCACCACGAAGGGAAGCCGGGCCAGGCGCTCGGCCACGTGGGCTGCCAGGTGGTCGAAAAAGGGATCCAGGGGCCTCAGGAGCCGGAAGGAAAGCCGCCCTTCCACCACGTCCCGCTCGAACTCCCACACCACCCAGACCACCGTGGCCTGGCGTACCAGGAAGACCATGAGGAAGTAACGGGCGAACTCCCCAGGGGACAGGGCAAACTCCCCGCCCCTGGCCGCCTCGGTCCAGACCCCTAGGAGGATCAAGGGCAAAACCCCGGCCAGGGCCCAGAGGAAGAGTTCCGCCCGGTACTCCAACATGTAGGCCAGGTAGACGGTTAAGAGGGTCTTGGCCTTCCTCATGCCTCCTCCAGGGCGGGGCTTTGGGGCTCACCCAGGGGGGCTATCCGGTAAACCCGGGCGATGACCTCCTCCAGGGGGGGTTCCCGCACCTCCAGGTCCTCCACGGGAAGCCTTTTCAGGATTTCCGCCACCTTCTCCGTTAGCCCTTCCCGGGGAAGAAGAAGCCGGGCCTTTAGGCCCTCGAGGTCCCTAACCTCCCCGAAGGCCAGTAAGGCTTCCCTGGGCAGGGGGCGGGCCAGGGTGAGCGCCACCTCCCGGTAGGGGGCGAAGCGTTCCAATAGCCCTGCCAGGGGTCCATCGTAGAGGAGCCTTCCCTGGTGGATCACCAGGACCCGCTCCGCCAGGGCGGCGATGTCCGCCATGTAGTGGCTGGTGAGGAGGACCGTGGCCCCATAGCGCCGGTTGTACTCCCGGATGAATTCCCGCACCGCCACCTGGGCGTTCACATCTAGGCCCAGGGTGGGTTCGTCCAGAAAGAGCACCTCCGGGCGGTGGAGAAGGGCCGCTAGAAGCTCGGCCTTCATCCTTTCCCCCAGGGAGAGCTTGCGCACGGGCTGGTGGAGCTTACTCGTTAGGGAAAGCATCTCCGCAAGCTCCCATACCCGCTTCCGGAACTCCCCTTCGGGGATGTCGTAGATGGCAGCGTTGAGGCGGAAGGTGTCCAGGGGAGGCAGGTCCCAGATGAGCTGCTGCTTGTTGCCCATCACCAGGGTGATCTTTTTCAAAAAGGCCTTTTCCCGTCGCCAGGGAATGTGCCCCGCCACCACCGCCTTGCCCCGGGTGGGGTGGATTAGGCCGGTGAGCATCTTCAGGGTGGTGGTCTTACCCGCCCCGTTGGGGCCTAGAAACCCCACCACCTCGCCCCTTGCTATTTGGAATTCCACCCCCTCCACCGCCTTCACCGTGCGGTACTGGCGCAAGAGGAAGTGGCGCAGGGTGGCGAGGAGGCTTTCCTCCTTCAGGGCCACCCGATAGTGCTTGGTGAGGTCCTGGGCAAGGACAATGGCCTCTGCCGACACCCCTATAGTCTACCCTGTGGTCTAATGTTTCCCGTGCGCTACCTGAGGGTTTTCCTCCTTTTCCTGCGCCTCAGCCTGGCGGCGGAGATGGAGTACCGGCTTAACTTCCTCCTGGGGCTTCTCTCCTCGGCCCTGACCCTTCTTGGGGCCCTTTTGGGCCTGGTGCTCCTCTACCAAGGGGGGTACCAGCCCGGAGGGTGGGCCTGGGAGGAGGCCCTTTTGGTCCTGGCGGCCTTCACCCTCCTCCAGGGCCTGGCCAGCACCCTTTTGGCCCCAAACCTCAACAAGATCGTGGAACACGTGCAGCAGGGCACCCTGGACTTCGTCCTCCTAAAGCCCTTGGATCCCCAGTTCTGGCTTTCCTTAAGGGTCTTTTCCCCTTGGGGCCTGGGGGATTTTCTCCTGGGGTTCGGCCTTCTTCTCTATGCAGGGGTGCGCCTGGGGCTTGGGGCTTGGGACTACCTGGTCTTCGCCGGGTACTGGGTGCTGGGAGCCTTGATGCTCTATAGCCTCTGGTTCCTCCTGGCCACCACCAGCATCTGGTTTGTGAAGATTTACAACGTCACCGAGGTGCTTAGGGGGCTACTGGAGGCGGGCCGGTTTCCCGTGGGGGCCTACCCGGCCTTGTACCGGGTGTTCTTCACCTTTGTGGTGCCTGTGGCCTTTCTCACCACCGTGCCCGCCCAGGCCGCCTTGGAAAAGGAGGGGGTTCCCCTTTTCGCCTCGGCCTTGGCCCTTTCCCTCTTCCTCCTGGCCCGGGGGTTTTTCCGCTTCGCCTTGAGGGGCTACACCTCCGCGAGCAGTTAAAATCCCCCCTATGGGGTCGGCGCTTTTGGCTCTGGTGGTGGCCTACCTCTTCGGCTCCATTCCCGCCGGGGTTCTGGTGGCCAAAACCTACGGGGTGGATATCCGCAAGGTGGGTTCGGGCAACATCGGGGCCACCAATGTCCTGAGGGCCTTGGGTCCAGGGCCCGCCTTGGTGGTGGCCTTCTTCGACGTCTTCAAGGGGGGAATTGCCGTCTTGATGGCGCGGGCGGTGGGGATAGAGGGGCCCCTTCTGGGCGGGGTGGCCTTGGCGGCGGTGCTGGGACATAACTACTCCCTGTTTTTGGGGTTTAAGGGGGGTAAGGGGGTGGCCACCAGCTTTGGCACCCTCATTTTTCTGGATCCCGTCCTGGCCCTGTGGACTTTCCCGATCGGGGTAACGGTGATGCTCCTTACCCGGTATGTGTCCGCGGGGAGCATGACCGGGGGGGTGGCGGCCACGGTCTTGGCCCTGGCCCTGGCCCGCCCCCTTTGGGAGGTGGTCACCGTGGGCCTCATGGCCCTTCTCATCCTCTGGACCCACCGGGAAAACCTAAAGCGCCTCCAGGCGGGAACGGAAAGGCGCCTGGGGGAGAAGGAGGGAGGCCGTGCTTGACCTGCTGGTCCTCGCCCCCCATCCCGACGATGGGGAGCTGGGGTGCGGGGGTACCCTGGCCCGGGCCAAGGCCGAGGGGCTCAGCACGGGGATTCTGGACCTCACCCGGGGGGAGATGGGCTCCAAGGGTACCCCCGAGGAAAGGGCGAGGGAGGTGGAGGAGGCCAGCCGCATCCTGGGCTTGGACTATAGGGGCAACCTAGGCCTGCCGGATGGGGGGCTTTGGGATGTGCCCGAGCAGCGCCTTAAGCTGGCGGAGGCCTTAAGGGGGTTAAGGCCCCGCATCCTCCTCGCCCCCCTCGAGGCCGACCGCCACCCTGACCACACCGCGGCAAGCCGCCTGGCGGTGGCGGCGGTGCATCTGGCAGGCCTCAAGAAAGCCCCCATAGAGGGGGAGCCCCACCGGGTGGAGCGGCTTTTCTTCTACCCTGGGAACCATCCCTTTACCCCCAGCTTCCTGGTGAAGATCTCCGCCTTCATAGACCAGTGGGAGCAGGCGGTGCTGGCCTACAGGAGCCAGTTTTCCGGGGAAGGGGTGAGCGAGACCGTGGGGCCAAAAGGGGTGGAGGCCAGGAAGGCCATGCGCCGCCACTTCGGCAACTACCTGGGGGTGGACTACGCCGAGCCCTTCGTGAGCCCCCTGCCCATCCTCTATACCCCCTGGAGCCGGGCCTAGAAGAGGGGCTCCTGGCTCACCGCCCTCACCTGGCGGCCCTCCTTGGGGGGCAGGGTGTCCAGGGCCCGCTTAACCTCCTGGATGTCCAGCCAGGTGAGGTGCTTGGGGCTTCCCGGGGTACGGCTGGGGTTTCGCAGGAGGTAGGCGGGGTGGAACATGGGAAAAACCCGGATCCCGTGCCACTCAAACCACTGCCCCCGCACCTTGGTGATGGAAACCTTCTCCCCCAGGAAGAACTCCGCCGCCACCGCCCCCAAGGGGACGATGATCTGGGGGGCGATCAGCTCAATCTGCTTGAGGAGCCATTTGTCGGTGCAGATCTTGGCCTCGTCGGGTAGGGGGGCGCGGTTATTTGGGGGGCGGCACTTGACGATGTTGGTGATATAGACCGATTCCCGGGGGATGCCGGCGGCCTCGAGGATCCTGCTCAGAAGCTGCCCCGCTTTCCCCACGAAGGGGCGCCCCGTCTTGTCCTCCTCCTCCCCGGGGCCTTCCCCCACGATCATGAGCTGGGCGTCGGGGTTTCCCTCCCCGAAGACCACCTGGGTGCGGCCTTCCGCCAGGCGGCAGGCGGCACAGGCTTTGGCCTGGGCTTGTAGCAGTTCCAGGGTCATTGCAAGGGTTTCCGGGCCTTCCGGGCCTCCCGCCGGGTCTTGGGATCCAGGCCAATCATGAGGAAGAAGTTCTCTAAGGCGTTTTCCTGACCCTTGATCTCGGGGTACTGGTCCTCCGGGGTGCCGGTGACGAAGGGCAGGGACTTGTAAAGCTCCAGGGCGTACTGCACCACGGCCTCCGGCCCCTCAGCCTCCGCCACCTCGGCCAGCTTGGCGTAGACCTCGCGCCGGGCCTCCGCATGGCGACGAAAGACCTCCGGGTTGGGCGTTTCCGGCGCCCGGAGGACGTCTTGCTTGGCGATGCGGCGGTAATGCTTCAAGCCCCGAACGATCTCCTCCGTGGTCAGCGTGATCTTGAACTCCATCCCCGCTCCTTTCCGGCCTAAGGGCCCTACCTTTGGGAGATTATATAGCCGGGGAAGGGGGAGGGGTTTGCAAAGAAGGGACCTCTGTGCAGCCTTCTCCTAGGCGCAGCAGGAGAGCATGCCCACCTGGGTGTCCAGGGCCTGGGCCACCAGCCGGATGCCCTCGGCCAGGGTCAGGTAGGGGTGGAAGGTGTCCATCAGGTCCCGGTAGTGGAGGCCGAACCTCACCGCCAGCACCGCCTCCTGTAGGGCGTCGCCAGCCTCGGGGGCCAGGATGGAAAGCCCCAGCACCGTCCCCTGGGCATCCACTACCAGCTTGAATAGGCCGCGGGGATCGTGTTGCACCAGGGCCTTGGGGAGCTGGTCCAGGGGAAGCCGGGATACCCGGATGCCGGGGCCGTGGTGCTGGCGGGCTTCCTCCTCGGTAAGCCCCACTGTGGCCAAGGCGGGATCGGTGAAGGTAACCCGGGGTACGGCCTTAAGCTCCAGCGCCTCCCTTTCTCCAACTCCAAGGGCATTCCGTGCGGCCACACGCCCGGACTGGGCCGCCACGTAGACGAACTGAGGTAGGCCCGCCACGTCGCCAGCGGCGAAGATACGGGGGTTAGTGCTTCTTAGGTGCTCGTCCACTGCTACCTCGCCCCGGGGGCCCAGCCTTACCCGGGCGGCCTCGAGGTTAAGCCCCTGGGTGCGGGGCCTGCGCCCGGTGGCCACCAAAAGGCGCTGGGCCCGGTAGGTTTCCCTCTCCGTGAGCACCACGAAGGCTTCCCCTTGGCGTTCCACTCCTTGCACCCTGGTCCCCGTTTGGATTGCTAGGCCCTCTTCCTCCAGGTAACCCCTGAGAAGGCTGCTGAGCTCGGGATCCTCGGCGGGGAGGAGGTAGGGGGTGGCCTCCAGCACCGTCACCCGGGTGCCCAGCCGGGCGTAGATCTGGGCGATCTCCAACCCGATGGGGCCCCCGCCGATGACCAGAAGGCTTTCAGGGTGGGTATCCGGGGCGAGGGCCTCCAGGTAGGTCCAGGGCTGGCTTTCGGCCAGGCCGGGGATGGGGGGAAGGGTCGGGAGGGCCCCGGTGGCCAGTACATAGCGCTCGGCCTGGTAAACCCGGCCGTTCACCTCAAGGGTTTCCTCATCCCGGAACCGGGCCTCGCCCTGGATGAGGGAGATCCCTGCAGCTTCTAGCACCTCGGCGTACTTATCCCGGCGTAGCCCTTCTACCAGCACCTCTTTTTGCCGGATAACCGCCGGGAGTTCTACCTTCACCGTCCGAGTGTGGATACCCTGGAAGGGGTGGTGCCCGGCCTTGTGGAAAGCCTCGGCGGCGCGCAACAGGGCCTTGGAGGGTATGCACCCCACGTTGACGCAGGTCCCGCCCAGGACCCCGCCCTCCACGACCGCAACCCGGGCTCCCCTCGAGGTGGCCTCCAAGGCCGCGGCCGCCCCAGCCGAGCCCGAACCAACGATAAGAAGATCGTAGGTCATAGCTCTTCCTCCCGAACCGCCAGGGTAGGATGGCCCCCAGCCCCTAGGGGCTGGAGCCAAGCTTCAGGGAGGGCCTTTCCCACCGCCTTGGCTTCCTTCCACAGGTGGTCCACCCTTACCTGTTCCGTGCCAGGTGCCCACTTGGTCAGCCCCGAAGGGGCTGTCTTGAGGGCGGCCTCCACCGGGCTGCGGAGCATCCCCGGAACCCTTTGCTGGTACTGGCGTATCCCCCTCATGCCGCCAGGTTAAACCTTGGAGCATGCTCCAAGGTCAAGCCCTAAGGGAAGCGGCAAGGGGTGTAAAGGGGTTTACAGCGGTTGCCTTGTCGCCCGTCTAGGCTGAAAAGCCGGAGGTGGCCAATGATGTGGAGGCTAAAGGCAGTACTGGGGGTTTTAGCGATCGGCGGGTCCATTCTGGCCTTGGCCCAGGCTGTAGATCAGGATAAGGCCTTTGCCCAAAGGCTCTGGCGGCTTATGGCCGGGGCTTCCGGGGAGGATTACCGGCTTAGCTGGCACTATATTCCGGGGAAGCCCATGGGCTTTTACCGGGGGACAGAGCCCCACGGGTCCCTGCTTCGCACCTTCGTGAACAGCATCGCCTTTGATGCCATCAATGCCAAGGTGGGGGAATACCCGGTGGGTTCGGTCATCGTCAAGGATAACCACATGCCGGATGGGAAGCTGGACGGGGTTACCGCCATGGTGAAGCAGGCCAAGGGGTACGATCCCAATAACGGGGACTGGTTCTGGGTAAAGTACACCCCCACCGGGAAGGTAGAGTTGGCGGGGAAGGTCCGGATGTGCTCCTCCTGTCACGCCCAGGCCCGGGGTCAGGATTACGTGTTTAGCACGGCCATTCGCTAAGAGGATTCCCAAGCTTCCAGCAATTTTTCCATGCGGTCCGGGTACAGTAGGTACCCGGACCCTTCTTTTTCCATAATGCCTTCCGCACGGAAGAGGTGGAAGGCCTGGGCTACGGTGACCCGGGTGACCCCGCAAAAAGTGGCCAGCTCCTCTTGGGATAAACCCAGGTCTAGCCGTATTCCCCTTCCCTTTTTCTGCCCAAAGCGCTGCCCCAGGCTGAGAAGAAGCCTACCCACCCGCACGGGGGCAGGCAAGGTTCCTTGGGCCATTTCTTCCGTGAGTTGCCCTATTCTTTCTGCTAGTAGAGCGGCAAAGGCCAAGGCCACCTCGGGTAGGGTCCGGGCGATTTCAAGAAACTGCTCACGGGAAATGGGGCAGACCACCGCTTCTGGGCTCTGGACTGAGGCGGTGGTGGCCTGCATAGGCTTTCCGGTAAGGAAGGACTCGCCGAAGATATCCCCATCGCCTAAAAGGGCCACGGTTCTTTCCCCTTTGGCCGTGGGTAGGATGAGGCGGACCCGCCCCTCCACCAGGATAAAGAAACCCGTGGCGGGATCTCCCTGGAGGAAGATGGCGTCTCCCCTGCGGTAGCGTCTTGGAGGACAGATGGCTTCCACCCCTGCCATCGCCTCCGGGGAGATGCGCTGGTGCCAAGAGGCTTCGGGAAGAAAGAAGGGTTGGGGAGGGCCTCCTTTGGATCGGAAAAGGGCGCGCAGCCAATCCACTCTCTTGATAGTATTGGGCTTAAGGGTAACCTTGTAAAGTCCTATACAGCGCGCCCTTCACCCCGGCCTTAGGCTTCTGACGAGGTGATGGGCATGCGAAAAGTGGCTGTGCTGGTTTTGGCGGGTACGGAAACCCATGAGGGTCTTGGGCGGCTTGTGAATGCCCTGATGTTGGCCCAGGAGTTGAAGGAAGCTGGGGACGAGGTGCGCCTCCTCTTTGATGGGGCGGGTACCCAGGGGCTTGCTGCCTTGGCCGTCCCCAGCCACAAGGCCCACAAGCTTCTTTTGGCGGTACGGGACCGTATACAAGGTGCCTGCGCCTACTGTGCCCGGGCCTTCGGGGCCAGAGAGGCCCTCGAGGCTGCGGGCTTCCCCTTCCTTGGGGACTACAGGGACCACCCTAGCCTGAGGGGTCTCCTGGAGGAGGGATATACCCTCATCACGTTTTAGCAAGGAGGGGTTTGGCGGGGAAGACCAGCGGTTTTCCATAGGGATTTATCCTGCTTGGGTAGGGTCTAGGTAGACGCAGTGGTCCTGGCCATCGCAGGCAGGGTCAGGGTGGGCCTCGGCCCACTTCAGCCTCTCGGCTAGGGCGTTGCGCAACGCGGCGAGTTCGGCGATGCGCCTCTCCAGCAGAGCTACCTTTTGGCGCAACATCCGGCGCACGTCGGCGCAGGGAGGGCGGCCCTCCTCCATGACCTCGAGCACCGCCCGGATTTCCTCTAGGGTCAGGCCCAGGGACTGGGCCTGCTTGATGAAGTTGAGGCGGCGAATGGCCTCCACCCCGTACAGGCGATAACCTCCCTCGTTGCGGGCTACGGGGTGTACCAGGCCTATGCGCTCGTAAAAGCGCAAGGTGTCAGGGCTTACCCCGGTTTGCCTGGCGAGCTCGCCGATGCGGTACACGCTTCAGTATAGAGCGGGTTGTACCGGAGGGCCTGTAGGGCCGAACTGGCTATACTTGTGGGGATGGAGGTTCTTGGCAAGTATTGGTTGCGGCGCATTCTTGTCCGTATTGCTTCCGTTGTTGTTTACGAGGGCCAGGATACCCACACCGGGATGCCGGTGATGGTGCTCAAGGGGGCCCAAGGGGTGCCGGCTTTGGGGGAGGGGGTACTTCCCCTGTTGGAGGAGACCCCCGAGGCCTGGGTGGTGGAATGGCCCATCGGGGCGGTTCCCTTAAGCCAGTACCTGGGGGTAGCGGATCTGGAGCGGCTGGAGCACTGGGTGAGGGAGATGGCCCGAATCCTGGTGGGTTTGAAGGCCCAGGAGGTGTCTCATGCCCCCATCCCGGAGCTTTGCCTGGTCAAGGGCAAGCGGGTGTGGTTGGCCGGGGTGGGGCTTAAGGAGGTTT
Source organism: Thermus neutrinimicus (assembly GCF_022760955.1). NCBI lineage: Bacteria > Thermotogati > Deinococcota > Deinococci > Thermales > Thermaceae > Thermus > Thermus neutrinimicus. The sequence goes on along the minus strand of NZ_JAKTNU010000002.1, from coordinate 62,724 downwards.
CCGGGGAACCGGAAAAGGCCCTTGCCGTTTTGGTTCGGGCCTTGGCCGGGGATCGCTATCCCGAGTTTCCCCTAAGGGAAGCCTTGGAAAGGATCAAGGCCAAGGAGGAACCCCTGGAGATTCTCTTTGCCGAGCCCGCCCGTGCCGCGCAGGAGGCCGAGCCCCTACCCTCGGAAACCCCTTACCGGGAAGGGGGGCCCCTTGAACCCTCCAAGCCCGAGGAGGAGCCGGCCAGGCCCTCTTCCTCCAGAAAGGTGCTGAGCGTGGACCCCGTTCCCGGACCCACGGATGACGGGGAGGCCACGCCGGCCAAGGAGGCCTTGACCCCTGAGGGTAAGACCCCAAGCCGTCCCCGGGTCATCCGCATCGAGGAGCCTGAGGAGCCCTCCTTTACCGTGGTGGAACCTCCGCGGCCCAGGAAGCGGGCCTGGCTTCTGGGGCTTCTGGGTGTCCTGGTGCTTTTGGGTTTGGCCCTTTTCCTCCTTCGCCCTTCCTCCCCTTCCGGGGGGGGCTACACCATGGAGTTCCGCACCGACCCCCCCACGGAGCGGGCAGAGGTGTTCCTCCTCGAGGTGCCCGAAGGTTCCAAGATGGCCCCCGGCCAGCTTCTCCTCACCGCCCCAGGCCGGGCGGAGTTCGACCAGAAAGGGGTTTACCGCCTGCGCATCCGGGTGGCGGGCCGCGATCCCGTGGACTACCTCTTGGAGGTGCCAGGGCCACCCCTGGTCATCAAGGTACGCTAAGGCCATGACCGAGCGCCCCGCCGTTTACGTGTACCGCTACTTCTTCGCCGGGGAGGAGGCGGGGGAGGGAAGGCTGGAGGTGCGCCCAGAGCCCCCGGGGGCGAAGGCCACCCTCACCGCCGAGGTGAACCTTCCCCTGCCCAAGACCCGCCAGCGCTGGCAGACGGAAACGGATGCCGAAGGCTTCTCCCTGTACTTCGCCGAACGGGTGGAGGGGCGGGAAAGCCGGGTCTTCACCGTGGAAAGGTTGGAGGAGGAAGGGGTGGTGTTGGTCAGCCAAGGCAAGGAGAGCGTGGCCCTGCCCCTCGTGGCCCCCTACCACGACCCCCTTTCCCTCCTCCTGGCCCTGCCCCGCCTGGTCCTGGAGCCGGGGGAAGTGGCCCGTTTTCCCATGCCCGGGGGCCGGGTGTATGTGGAGAGGCTTGCGGACCTGGAGGTGAAGGGGCGCATGCGCCGGCACTACCGCCTTCGCCCGGGGCTTACCCTGGTGGAGCTGGAGGAGGGGCTTCCCGTGAGGATGGCCCAGCAGGTACAGGACCACGTGTTTGAGGCGGTGCTCCAGGGGGTGGAGGAGGTGAAAAGGCGCCGCCGCTGGGTATAGTGGAGGCATGATCTACCTAGCGGAGGAGGTGAGGGAGCGCTTCGCCCGCCGGGGCCTTTCCTTTGACCCCACGGTGGAGGAGATCGTGCGGGGTATCCTGGCCGCGGTGCGGGAGGAAGGGGATGCGGCCTTAGACCGCTTCAGCCTGGACCTGGACGGCCACCCCGTGGAGGAGATTCCCAAAAAGGCCTGGCGCCAGGCCTACGAAGACCTGGACGAGGAGCTCAGGGACGCCCTGGAGACCGCCAAGGAACGCATAGAGGCCTTCTATCGGGAGGAGGCCAGGGGTGGCTTTTTGAGGGCGGACGCCAGCGGCCTTCTGGGCCAGCTGGTCCGCCCCCTTTCCCGGGTGGGGGTGTATGTGCCTGGGGGGAGCGCCCCCCTTCTTTCCAGCCTCCTCATGAGCGTGGTGCCCGCCAAGGTGGCGGGGGTGGCGGAGGTGATCGTGGCCAGTCCCCCAAGGGTCCACCCGGGGGTGCTGGCCGCCGCCTGGGTGGCCGGGGCGGACCGGCTTTTCGCCATGGGCGGGGCCCAGGCCATCGCCGCCATGGCCTACGGCACCGAGCGGGTTCCCCGGGTGGACAAGATCGTGGGGCCGGGCAACGCCTACGTGGTGGCGGCCAAGCGGCAGGTGTTCGGCACCGTGGGGCTGGATGGTCTGGCGGGCCCCACGGAGACCCTCATCGTGGCCGATGGCTCGGCCTCGCCCAGGCTTCTCGCCGCCGACCTCTTAGCCCAGGCGGAGCACGGCCCTGACTCCGAGCCCTGGCTCCTCTCTCCCGACCGGGCCCTCTTGGAGAGGGTGGAAGCGGAGCTTTCCCGCCAGCTTCAGGACCTGCCCCGGGCGGAGATCGCCAAACGGGCTTTAGAGCGGGGAGGCCTGGTGCTCACCCAGGACCTCGAGGAGGCCTTTGCCCTGGCCAACCTCTACGCTCCCGAACACCTTTGCCTGGCCCTGGCGGACCCCTTGCCCTGGCTGGGAAAGGTGCAGAACGCCGGGGGGGTCTTCCTGGGGGAGGGTAGCCCCGAGGCCCTGGGGGACTATATCGCCGGGCCCAGCCACGTGATGCCCACCTCGGGCACCGCCCGCTTCCAAGGAGGGCTTGCGGTGCGGGACTTCCTGAAGGTGATCCCGGTGATGGGCCTGGCGGAGGGGGCGGTGAGGGACCTGGCCCAGAAGGGGGCGCTTCTTGCCCGGGCCGAGGGCCTCGAGGCCCACGCCCGCTCCCTGGACCTTAGGCGATGAGGCTCTTCCACGAACTCCTGGGTCCTTTGGAGCTCCCCGATCGCCTGGAGCGCATCGTCAGCCTGGCCCCCAACGTGACCGATGCCCTTTTTGCCCTGGGGGTGGGGGAAAGGGTTTTGGGCCGAAGCGCCTTCTGCCACCGGCCGGCGGAGGTCCTGTCCTTGCCGGTCCTGGCCTCCTACACCAAGGCCCGCACCGAGCTGCTTCGGAGCCTTAGGCCCGATGTGGTCTTCCTTTCCACCGGGGTGCAACGGGACCAGGCCCTGCGGCTTAAGGAGGAGGGCTTTCCCGTCTATGCCCTCCCCTTGCCCTTAAGCCCCTACGGCATCCTGGAAAACCTGTCTACCCTGGGGCATCTTCTGGATCGGGAGGAAAGGGCTTCCGAGCTCGCCCACCAGCTGGCCGAGCGCTATGGCCGCCTCAAGGGGCGGTTTGACCTGAGGGTCTACTTTGAGATGGACCTGGGGGGGCCCATCACCGTGGGCCGGGGAAGCTACATCGCCCAGGCCCTCTTGCACCTGGGGCTTAGGCCCATCTTCCTGGATCTGCCCCAGGCGTATTTCCCGCCGGACCTCGAGGAGGTAAAGCGCCGCAAGCCGGACCTGTTCCTTTACGAGCCCAAGCCCTGGGGCCGGAACCCCCTGGAGAAGGCCCGGGCCCTGGCCAGGGAGAGGGGCTGGAACCTCCCCGTGGTGGCCACGGATGGGGACGAGTTGGCCCACTACGGGCCCATGTTCTTCGCCTTCCTGGAGAAGCTGGCGGACCGGGTGGCGCAAACCTTAGGGCAAGGTTAAGGGAATTCTTTCTTGGGGGATATAGAGTAAAGGGCATGAAGCGGGTTCTTTTCCTGGCACTTCTTACGGCCACGACCCTTTTGCTCACGGCGTGCCCCCAGACGCCTCCTCCGCCACCGGTTAACCCCTCGGAATGCCCAGTGGGACCCCTACAGGTCCAGGCGGAGGAACCCCTGAGGCTTCAGGGCTTGGGGCGGTTTGAGGGGGAGTATGTCCCCGGCGAGCTCCTGGTGTTGCCCCGGCCTGGCGTGGGCGTAGGGACCCTTAGGGCTCAGGGCGTAGAGCCCCAGGAATCCCTTCCCCAAGGCCTTTTGCGGGTGAAGGTGCCGCCAGGGCAGGAGAAGGTCCGGGCAGAGGCGTTGTTACGGGCGGGCGCCCAGTATGTGCAACCCAACTACGTGTACCGTCCCCTGCTCGTGCCCAACGACCCCCTTTACCCCTCTGGCCAAAGGGCCTACCTGAACGGGCTGGTGGGCCTCGAGGCCGCCTGGGACAGAAGCACTGGTCGGGATAAGCCACCCCTTGTCGCGGTTTTGGACACGGGAACGCTTCCCCATGGCGATGTCCAGGCTAGCTTTTATCTTCCCCCAGGGGTGAAGCTGGATGTGGCCGACGATGACACCGACCCCACCGACCGGACCACGGGGTCCAGTTTCGGACACGGCCTTAGGGTGGCCAGCATCCTTGGGGCGGAGACCGATAACGCTCTCGGGATGGCTGGGGTGACCTGGGGCAAGTATGTGGTTCCCATCAAGGTATTTAAGGACGGGAGTTCAGAGGCCACCACTGGGGATATTGCCAAGGGGATGGACTTGGCTAGGGCCCTTGGGGCTAGGGTGGCCAACCTTTCCCTGGGTGGGGCAAATGTCTCAGATCCCGTTCTGGAGAACGCCATCTCCCAGGCCCGGGCCGCTGGCCTTGTGGTGGTGGGGGCCGCAGGAAACGCTGGAACCTATGGGGTATTTTTTCCGGCAAGCCTGCCAAGCGTGATTGCGGTAGGGGCGGTGGACCCCGCGAAACAGCGGGCCAGTTTTTCCAACTGTGGCCCCGGGTTGGACTTAGTAGCCCCAGGGGTCAGCGTCCTGGTGGCTAAGCCAGGCGGAGATTACGAATTGGGTAGCGGCACCTCCTTTGCTAGCCCCGTGGTGGCCGGGGTGGTGGCCCTTTACATGAGCAAGTACGCCAGCGAGCGCAAGGCATGGCCAAACCCGGATCGGGTCTATCAATGCTTGATCGGGACAGCTGAGGACCTAGGTCCCTCCGGTCGAGACGACGAATACGGCTTTGGCCTCGTCCGCGCGGACCGGGTGATGTCGGACACCACCTATTGCTTCCCTTAATCCGCCTCACCTTGGGGGCTGTATGCTAAGCCCCCGTGCGGCGGTTTCTCCTCCTTCTGCTTTTGGCCCTGTTGGTGGCCCTGGGGATATGGGCCTACCCGTTGTTGGGACCCGTGGTGCGGCATGGGGCCCTGCCCGCCCCCGAGGGGCTTAAGGCCCCCCTCACGGTGCTGGTCTATGGCTCCAGTCCCGAGTACTCCGGCTACCACCGAAGGGCACCGGAGCGCTTCCGGGGCCTGGCAGATACGATTTTGCTGGTGCGCCTGGATCCCGGGGCCAACCGGATGGTGGTCCTGTCCATCCCCCGGGATGTCTGGGTGAACCTTCCCGGGTATGGCTGGCACAAGGTGAATGCGGCGAGCCCCTTGGGGGGTCCGGACCTCATGAAGGAGGCCGTGGCCCGCATCACCGGGATACAGGCCGACCGTTACCTGGTGGTGAGCTTGGAAGCCCTCCGCCGGGGGATAGACGCCTTGGGGGGGGTTAGGGTCTGCGTGGAAAAGCCCATGCGCTACCGGGATACCGCCGCGGGGCTGGACATCCACCTGGAGCCCGGCTGCCAGGTGCTGGACGGGAAGGGAGCGGAGGGGTATTTGCGCTTTCGCAAGGATGCCCTGGGGGATATTGGGCGCATCCAGCGCCAGCAGGCCTTCTTCCACGCCCTGAAGGAGCAGGTGCTATCCCCTGCCGGGTTGCTCCGCCTGCCCCGGGCGGTGGCGGCGGTGGAGCCCTACTTCCAGACCGACCTTTCCCGGGAGGAAAAGGGGGCCATCCTGGGCTTCGCCATGAGGCGGCCCCATCTGGTAAGCCTTCTTTTGCCGGGGAGCTTCGGGGGAGGGGGTTGGACCGTGGACCAGGAGGCCCTGAGGCGGCTTCTGGCGGTTTACTTCCAGGGGGAGGCGCCTGGGGAGAAGGGGGACCTTGCGGGACGGTTGGTGGCCTTAGTCTATGGACCGGGGCAGGAGGCCCAGGTGGAGAAAGCCCGTTCAAGATTGAGGGAGTTGGGCCTAAGGGTGATCCTCCACCCCGTGGACCTGGCCCCTTCCCGCACGGAGGTGCTGGAAAACGGGCCCGGGCTTTGGGCCCAGGCCTTGGGGGAGGCCTTGGGGGTGCCCTACCGCATCTCCGGGGAGGCGGTCTTGGGGGCTGACCTCACCCTGCGCCTTGGCGCTGAGGCCCCCTTTTTGTAGTATGGAAGGCGCCCGCCGGGGTGGCGGAACGGTAGACGCTGCGGACTTAAAATCCGCTGGGGGGTTACCCCCGTACGGGTTCGAGTCCCGTCCCCGGCACCATGGGGCCCCGGGTTTCCCGGGGCCAAACCTTTTTCCCTTGGTATGCTTAGGTGCGTGGGCGTTCTTACCCGCTATTTGGAAAAGTCCATGGCCCAGGCGCGGTATGACCTCCTGGGCCCTGGCCGTTTCGTGGCCGAGCTTCCTGAGCTGGGCCTGCGCGTGGAGGCTCCCCACCTCGAGGCCGCCCGGGAGAGCCTTCAGGAAGCCCTGGAGGCCTGGCTTTTGGATACCCTGCGCTCGGGCCTTACCCCGCCGGGTCTGGAGGGAGCCGAGGATCCCGTGCGCACCCGTTTCCTGGCCCTGACCCGGGAGATCTGGCGTCTTTTCCGGGAGCCCGGGGGGGCGGAGGCGGCTTTGGCCTCGCCCAGCCGGGTGCCGGAGCCCTCGAGGGGGAAAAGGGCGGCCTCGCTGGAGGAATGGCTGAAGGGTCTGGGCATCCAGGTGGTGAAGAAGCCGCAGGAGGAGGAGGAAAAGGAGAAGGTGTTGACCCGGCTGGCCCTCTTCCTGGGGGACCGCTATTCCAGCCTGGAGAAGCTTTACGAGCGCCTCAAGCAAAGCCTTTCCACCAAGCGGCAGTTTGAGCTCTCCCTTTCCGAGGCCACCCAGGAGGAGATCGCCAACTCCACCCAGTTCTGCACCATGCTCAAGCAGTATGCCCTCCTCACCTCCTACCACTACAAGAGCGAGGAACGGCGCATCCGGGCCAAGGCCAGCACGGAGGGGTGGGTGCAGAACTTCCTCACCGGGGGTTGGCTGGAGCGTTACGTGGCGGAAAGGCTTCGCAAGTTCCTGCGCTCCAAGAACCTGCCTCACGAGGTGGCGGTGGGCTACCAGGTCACCCTGCCCAACGGGGACAGCATGGAGCTGGATGTGCTCCTCAGGGTAGGGGAGCGGTTTTTCTGGTTTGAGGCTAAAACGGGGGATTTCCAGGCCCACATCGCCAAGTACGCGGGGCTGAAGAAGGTGCTGGGGCTATCCGCCAGGGAGAGCTTTTTGGTGCTTTTGGGCATGGACAAGGCCCGCGCCAAGGAGCTTTCCGCCCTCCACGGCCTCACGGTGGTCAACCAGGCGAACTTTTTGGAAATATTCCAGGAGGTGCTGGAAGGGAATGCTGCGTAAGGTCCTCCTGGTCATGGGGGGTACCTTGGCCTCGAGGGTCTTGGGCCTGGTGCGCCAGGCGGTCTTCAACGCCCTCTACCCCGACGCCCTGAAGGATGCCTTCAACGTGGCCTACCGGGTGCCCAACCTCCTCCGGGAGCTACTGGCGGAGGGGGCGGTGCAGAACGCCCTCATCCCCCTTCTAAAGGGCCTGCCCCCGGAGGAGGCCCGGGCCTTTGCCCGCCGCTTTGGAGCTTTCCTGTTGGGGGTTAACCTCCTGGTTTTGGGCCTGGGGTATCTCCTGGCCCCTTGGGTGGTGGGGCTTTTGGTGGCTGGGGAAAGCCACCTGCGGGAGGACGGGGGCTTGGCCCAGGTGGTCTACCTCACCCGGCTTCTCCTACCCTTTCTCCTGGGCATCTCCATGGCGGCGCTTTTCTCCGCCCTTCTTCAGGCGGAGGAACGCTTTCTCCCCTACGCCTTGGGTCCAGTGGCCTTCAACCTGGTGGCCATCGGCCTCATGGCCCTATTCCCGGGAGACCCCACTTTCCTAGGGCTTTCCGTGGCCCTGGGAGGGCTGGTCCAGGCCTTGGTCCAGCTGCCTTTCCTTAGGGGTTATGTCCTGGAGTGGCGCTGGCACCAGGCCTTCCTCCCAGCCTTGGGGCGGATGGGGCCCTTTGCCTTCACCACCTCCTTGCGCCAGTTCTTAAACCTGGTCCTGACCCATATCCTCACCCGCTACCCCCCGGCGGCGGTCACGGGGTTCTACAACGCCGAGGTGGTCTTCCAGATGGTCCTGGGGCTTTTTGCCACCTCGCCGGCCATCGCCTTGTTCCCCAGGATGAGCGCCCTGAGGGGCGAGGCCCTCGCCCGTTTCCTCCTGGGTCCTTTGCGCCGGCTTACCCTTCTCCTGGCCCTCCTGGGGGGGGTTCTCACCGGTCTAGCCCCCTTTGTGGTGGTGGTGCTCTTCGGGCTCTTTGGCCCTCTAACCCCGGAGAACCGGGCCTACAGCGCCCAGGTTCTGGCGGCCCTGGGTTTTGCCGTGTTGCCCTGGGGGGTGAACACCCTGCTCCTAAGGGGGCTTTACGCCCTGGGGCGGATCCGGGAGGCGGTTTCCGCTAGCGCCACCGTGTTTCTGACCAACACCCTGGGGTACTGGTTTCTCCGGGATGCCGGGCTTTTTCCCCTGAACCTGGCCACCGCCTTGGCAGGGTATCTGGGGCTTTTCCTTTACCTGCGCCTTCTGGCCCGGGAGGGAGTGGGGCTTTGGGGGTTCCCGCCCTTTCTCCTCCGGGCCCTATTGGCAGGGCTCTTGGCCGCCTTGCCCGGCTTGGTCTTGGCCCAGGTGTTTCCCACTCGAAGCGCCACGGAGGCCCTCCTACCCCTCGTGGTGGGCGGGGGGCTAGGCCTGGGGCTTTTCCTTTTGGGGGCCATAGCCCTGCGCCTGCCCCTCAAGGCCCTCCTCGCCAGAGCTCCTGAAGGCGGAAGTAGAGGGGTTTAAGCCTTAGGGTGAAGGCGGGTTCCTCCCAGGTGGGCCAGGAAAAGCGGACGGGTGGGGCCCCTGGGAGGAGGAGGCGGATGCCGTCTATGGGGATAGGCCCAGGAGCGTACCAGGCCAGGCGCTGGCTGGGGTCCGTGATGAGGAGCATGCCCCAGGGAATGCGGAGTTCCACTAGCCCCTCCTTTCCCAGGGCGTAGTCCGCCGTGGGGTCCCGGGCTCCTTCGGGGTCCTGGCCCCGCTGGAGCTTCCCCAGCTCGTAGACGATGCGGGGGTAGTCGGTGCCGTCCCGACCGGTGCGCCGGCGGTTGGGCTCGAGGAGGAAGGGTACAAAGGGTCCTGACCCCGGCCGCGTGGCCCCCCGGAAGTGGAGGTATTCTGTTCCGGGCAGGCCATGGTCCAGCTCTTGAAAGGGGTAATACCCCTTCTCCGCCAGAAGCCTTCCCCCCTCGGCGTTCACCTCCAGGAGGAACTCCGCTCCAAACCCCTCGGTCACCGGAACCCCGCCGGGCACGGTGTCCAGGCAAAGCCTTAAGGGTAAGGGCCCTAGGTAGAGGAGCCAAAGGTACTCGGGGTCCGCATGGGCCTTGAGGAGGCGCCCTTCTTCCCGGAGGAGGAAGGGTATGGCCTCCCATTCCTGCCCCTGGCCATCCAGCCGGAAGGTTTCCTTAGCGGTGGCGGCGATGAGGCCATAGTTCTCCTCGGGGTCCAGGAGGTTGTGCCAGAAGGGGTCGCGTGGGGTGGGAAGCTCAAAGGGGGCCACGAGCCAGTTTCTCTTGAACCATTCGTCCATGAGGGCAAAAACCATCCCTCCGGCCAGGTCCAAGCTAGCAATGTCCTGCCAAAGGGCCAGGACCTTTTCCGCTTGCTCGGGTTCGGAATGCCCCCCGTGGTGGAGGCCTTCGGGGTGAAGGTGGGCGATGCCCCGGCTACTGGGCAGGCCAAACTCGGCGATGAGGAGGGGCATCTCCCCGTGGTGGGCCTTTAGGCGGGACAGGTAGGCCCGGAAGCGGTTTGGGGACAGTTCCGGTTCATTGACCAGGAAATCGGGGTAGTAGGGGTAGACGTGGTAGGTGGCGAAGAGGGTTACGGGGCTACCCGGCGTAGGTTTCAGGTGGGTGGGGTCTAGGGTAACGGTATCCTCCTCGTGGACAGGTCCTGGACGGGGTGGTTCCACCTTTTCCCCACGGGCGCGGCGCAGCTCATACTCTTCCCGCAAACCCGCCTCGCTTGGCCAGCTTAGGGGGTCCAGGGTGGGCCAGTTGACGAAGCTTAGGGGGCGCGCCGTTCCATAGGCCTCCCACTCGTAGGTGGCCAGGCGGTCCAGGACCTCGGCCAAGTAGGCCTCGAAGGGGCTGGCCTCTGGGGAGGCCTCGAGGAACCTACCCCAGTAGGTGCGGCCTAGATGGCGCCGGTTGTAGGCTTCCACCGAGTAGGGCTCGAACTCCCGGCCCACCAAGAGGCCCATAACCCAAGGGGAGACATCGGCGGCGTACTCCCCATGGGCATGGCCCGGGCGGGGTGGGCGGCTGAGGTTTCCGTGGAGGGCGTCCAAGACCTCTCGGCCCTCAAGGAGGAACCTATCCAAGAAAGGCCCCTCCCAGTCCTCGAGGCCCTCCTCCTCCGGGAGCTCGGTCCATACCCCCTGGAAAAGGTAAAGGGGCCGGTCCCGGTGGAGGCGGTTGTGGCCCCAAAGGGCCCGGTAGAAGGCGGGGGGTAAGAGGGTGTAGGTACGCACCGTGTTGGCCCCCATGGCGGAAAGGAGCTCCAGCCAGGCCCGGTAGAGGGCTTCCTCCTCCGGGAACTCCGCGGGAAAGCGCCCGGGCAAGGCCACCCCCAGGTTGACCCCGCGCACCTGGAAGGGCTTGTCCCCGATCCAAAGCCTTCCCTTCTCCGCACGGAAAGGAGGCGGGGCCTTGCGGGCCTTGGGGGCTAAGGAAGGAGGCGGGGGAAGGCTATCCAGGATGCCTTCTGCCTCCCGGTAACCCTGCCTTAGGGCCCAGTCCAGGGCGGCTCTCGCCCCTTCCGGGTCCCCCAAGGCCCTTAAGGTTAGGCCGAATCCGTAAAGGGCCTCGCTACCCCCTTTCAAGGTGCCCACCAGCCGGCTGAAGGTGAAAAGGGCTTCCTCCAGGCGTCCTAAGCGGTACTGGGCGAAGCCCGCAAGGAGCAAGGCCTCCTCCGGAGGGTCGTAGCCCTGGAGAAGAGGGCCAAGGCGGGCCAAGACCCCGGCCATCTCCCCTTGGGCATAGAGTTCCCGCGCCTCCTCCAACGGGGTGGCCAGGGCAAGGCCCAGGAGGAGAAGAAGGCTTAGGGTGCGCACGGGCTAGCTTTCCTGGGAGGCCTGGCGGATGGCCTCCACCGCCTCGGGGTTTTCCAGGGCAGAGAGATCCCCCGGGTCCTGGCCCAGGTAGACCGCCCGCACCACCCGGCGCATGACTTTGGCGTTGCGGGTTTTGGGGAGGTCGGGCACGAAGACCACTTTTTCCGGCTTTAAGGGTTTGCCCAGGGCCTCCGCCACCCGGTCGGCCACCGCCTGGGCCAGCTCGGGGCTTGGGGAGAAGCCGGGCTTTAGCACGGCAAAGAGCACGATGGCCTCTCCCTTCACCGGATGGGGTACCCCGATGGCGGCGCACTCCTTCAGGGCGGGATGGGCGATGGCGGCGGTTTCCACCTCGGCTGGGCCCACCCGCTTCCCCGCCACCTTTAGGGTGTCGTCGCTCCGGCCCAGGATGAAGAAGTGGCCTTCCTCGTCCTGAAGGGCCAGATCCCCGTGAACCCAAACCCCGGGGACGCGGGAGAAATAGGTGTCCAGGTAGCGGGCCTCGTCCTGCCAGAAGCCCTTGGTCATGCCGGGCCAGGGCTTGAGCACCGCCAGCTCCCCCACCTGGCCCACCAGGGGTCTCCCCTCCGGGTCCAGTACCGCCGCGGCCATCCCGGGCACGGCGGTGTTGAAGCCCATGGGCTTGATGGGTTTGACCAGGACGTTGCCCAGGATGCCCCCGGAGACCTCCGTCCCGCCGGAGTAGTTCACGATGGGCCTCCTTTCCTCTCCCACCGTGCGGAAGAACCAGAGGTAGGGCTCGAGGTTCCAGGGTTCCCCGGTGGAGCCGAGAACCCGGAGGGAGCTAAGGTCGTGGGCCCTTATGGGCTCCTCCCCCAAGGGGATCAGGCCCCGCACCAGGGTGGGGGAGAGGCCCAGGTGGGTGAGGCGGTGGACCTCCACCATCCGCCAAAGCCTTTCCGGCCCCGGGTAGTCGGGGGCCCCGTCGTAGAGGAACACCGTGGCTCCCAGAATCAACCCCCCCAGGATGGCCCAGGGCCCCATCATCCAGCCCAGGTCCGTGAACCAGAAAAGCCGGTCCCCCTCCCTCAGGTCAAAGAGAAGGGCCAGGTCCAAGGCGGCCTTGAGGGGGAAGCCCGCGTGGTAGTGAACGGTTCCCTTGGGGCGGCCGGTGGTGCCCGAGGTGTAGATGAGCATGAAGGGGTCCATGCTTTCCATCTCCTCTGGGGGGGAGGGCTCGCCCCTTAGGGATGCGTAGTCCGCTTCCCCGGCTTCCCGGGGCAGGCCCAGCCGGCGCACCGCCAAAAGATGGGGGGTTTCCGCCAGGGCCTGGGCCTTGCGGGCCTCCGGGAGGAGCTCCACCCTTCTTCCCCGCCGGTGGAAGCCGTCCTGCACCGCCAGGAGCTTGGCCTTGGCGTCCTTAAGCCGCACCGCCGCCGCCTCGGCGGCGTAGCCGGAGAAGATGGGGATGGCGATGGCCCCCAGCCAGGCGGTGGCCAGGAGGAGGATGGCCGCCTCGAGGCCCATGGGGAACCACAAGCCCACCCGGTCCCCTCGCTCCACCCCCAAGGCGCGAAGCCCCGCCGCCACCCTTTCCACTTCCTGAAACAGCTCCCCGTAGGTGAGGGTGCGCACCCCACCCTCCTCGGTTTCGTGGACGAGGGCTAGGGCGGCGGGTTCGTGGCTGAGGGCGGCCTCCACCAGGTTGAGCCGGCCCCCCGGGAAAAACTGGGGGAGGGGGAAGGTGCCGGAGACCACCCGCTCATAGGGCCTGCGCCAGGGTATCCCAAGATGGGTGAAAAACTGCCCGTAAAAGTCCTCTAGCTCCTCCACGCTGTACCGGTAAAAGGCCTCGTAGTCTTGAAAGCCCAGGGCCTCCATGATCCGGAAAAGCCTGGTGGCCCGGGCCTCCTCGGGCTTTGGGTACCAGATGGGTTCCATCTACTTCCTCCAGAAGGGAAACCCCTTGCGCTTGGGCGGGGTTTCCTCGGCTTTGGGGGCCTGGGGGCTCTTCAGGACCTCCAGGAAGGCCTTGAGGTCAAGCCGTTCCTCCGGGTTCTTGGCCAAAAGGCGCCGTAAGGCCTTGTCCAGCCTGGGGGAAAGGGAGGTGGGAGGGGGAGGGAGAAGGAGATGGGCGTTTCTGAGCTCCTCGAGGGTTTCCCCGCGAAAGGGCCGCCTTCCCGTGAGGAGCTCATAGGCCATCACCCCAAAGCTGTAGGCATCGCTTTTGGGGCTAGGTTTGCCCCCCAGGAACAGCTCGGGAGCCAGGTAGTGGGGGCTTCCCGCATACTCCGAGAAGGCCTCCGTCAGGGGGCGCACAGTTCCCAGGTCCCCCAGCTTGTAAACCCCTTCCCCCACGAACACGTTGGCGGGCTTCACGTCTTGATGGAGGAAACCCCTTTGGTGCAGGAAAAGCAGGGCGTCTCCCACCTGCAAAAGTGCCCGCACGGCCTCTTCCTGGGGAAGGGGGCCCTTGAGGAGCTCTGCCTCCAGGGTTCCCCTCTCCAGGTACTCCAGGGCCAAAAAGGCCTCCTCGCCGAAGGGTATCCCGTAAAGCCCCTGGACCAGGTGGGGGTGCTTCAGGGAAAGGCTGAGGGAAACCTCCCGGGCGAAGCGCTCGGCCAGCTTGGGGTCCTGCCTGACCTCCTTGCGGGGAAGCTTAAGGGCTACCTTCTCCCCACCGGGGGCCTCCGCCAGGTAGACCTGGGCGGTCTGCCCCAGGCCCAGGAGCATCTGCAGGCGGAAGTCCTTGCGCCTCAGGCTAGTCAAGGACCAGTACCCCTCCCGGTTTTAGGGCATGGCCCTCCACGCCCTTTTCCTTGGCCCTCTCGGCAAAGGCGTCCCCGTCCTGACGGATGGGGGGGAAGGTGTTGTAGTGGATGGGCACCACCCGCTTGGGTTTAAGGAGCTCTAAAGCCTTTAGGGCGTCTTCCGGCCCCATGGTGAAGTGGTCGCCGATGGGCAGGAAGGCCAGGTCCAGGCCCAGCTCCCCGATGAGGCGCATATCGGAGAATAAGGCGGTGTCCCCGGCATGGTAGATGCGCTTGCCACCCAGCTCCACCACCACCCCCATGGGCATACCCCCATAGGTGCCGTCGGGGAAGCTGGAGGAGTGCCAGGCGGGGAACCACTGGAGCCAGCCCCCGGCGAAGCGGTAGGTGCCCCCGATGTTCATGGGCACCGCCTTGGCCCCGTGCTTCTCCGCATAGGTGGCGATCTCAAAGGTGGAAACCACCGTGCCCCCCTTCTTGGAAAGGGCCACGGCGTCGCCGAAGTGGTCCCCGTGGGCGTGGGTGACCAGGATGAGGTCCGCCTGCACCTCCCCCACCCCCACCGGGGCCAGGGGGTTGCCGGTGAGGAAGGGATCGATGACCACCTTGGTCTTGCCGTCGGAAAGCCAGACCGCCGAGTGGCCTAGGTACCGGATCTCCAGCATGGACACCTCCTTTATAGGGCACTATACCGGAGAAAGGACCACCTGGGGAAGGGAGCGCTCCAGGCTTTTGTAGAAGACGAGTTCCAGGATACGGGTGAAGGCCCGTTCCCCCCAGGTCCGGCCCTCGGGGAGGATCAGGCTTAGCTCCAGCTCCAGCTCCAGACCCTTGGTGCCCGGCAGCACCCGACCCTCCACCTTTAGGGAAGGTGGAGGGAGGGGCAAGGCCTTTAGGTGCTCCCCTGTAAGCCTCGAGGCGAAGGGAAGGGCCACCTCCCCCAGCACGGGGTTTGCCTGCCGGAAGACTCCCTGCACCTCCCCCCCTTCCCAGCGGAGTTCCAGGGGTAGACCCTGGGAGGGATGGCCGCTCAGGACGAGGTACAGCCTGGCCTTCATCCTTCCACCCACTCCACCCGCACCCGGCCTTCCTTGGCCAGGCGGGCCACCTCGGCGTCCGGGATATTTAGGAGCCTGGGCAGCTCCCGGAAGCGGGGTGTGGCCGAGGCCAGGCCCACCCGCACCACCAGGACCTCTTCCTCCTCGGCCCGGCCGATGCGCCAGACCAGGTGCTGGCCCAGGGCTTCCAACAGGTCCTTCTCCACCCCTTTAGTCTATCCCGGGGTGGCCTTGGGGGATAATGGATGGGGATGCTCCTCGAGGTGGGTTTTGCTGGCCTCTCCCCCTGGGTCTTCTGGGCGGGGTTGGCGGTTACGGCTTTTTCCCCACCACCTTAGCCTCCATCCCCCCTTGGGGCTTGGCGCCGGATTCCCTGGGAGGAGGTACGGGAGGTGGGGGTGGGGACTCCTCGCCCGGGAAGGGATATCCCTTCCCGGGCCCGATCCTGAGGGCCTGGCGGCCCGGATCAAAGAACCTCTAGGAGGGCGAACTTCAGGTAGTGGGTTTCGGGATGGTTGAGGAGGATGGGATGGTCCCACCCCTGCCTCCGTTTCTCCACCACCCTTAGGCTGCGGTGGGCGTCCTGGGCCGCCTCGGTGAGCATTTGGTAGAAGAGGGGCTCGGTTAGGTGGTGGCTGCAGCTGCTGGTGGCCAGGAGGCCCCCTTCCTTGAGGAGCTTGATGGCCCGGAGGTTCACCTCCTTGTAGGCCCTGTAGGCCCTTTCCAGATCCTTTTTCCCCTTGGCGAAGGCGGGCGGGTCCAGCACCACCAGGTCAAACCGTTCCCCCGCCTTTTCCAGGGCCCTTAGGTAGTCGAAGGCGTTGGCCTCCACCGTCTTGAGGGAGAGCCCATTCAGCCTGGCGTTCTCCTCCGCTTGCCTTAGGGCCTCGAGGGAACTGTCCACGCTGATCACCTCCTTGAAGCCCAGGGCCAGGTGGAGGCCAAAGCTTCCCGCATAGCTGAACACGTCCAAGGCCCTTTCGCCGCGGAACCTTTCCATTAGAATCCGGTTGTCCCTTTGGTCCAGGTAGGCGCCCGTCTTCTGGCCCCCGGTGAGGTCCACCCGGTAGCGGATCTGGCCTTCCTTCACCGTAGCTTCCGGAGGCACCTGGCCAAAAAGGGGCCGGACGTAGAGGGGTAGGCCCTCCAGCTCCCGGGCCCTGGGGTCGTTTTTGGCTAGGAGGCTTTGGCCTAGGGGTTTAAGGCGTTCTGCCACCTGGGGCAGAAGGCCTTCCCAGGCGTGGGCCGTGGCCTGGAGGACCATGTGGCCCGCGTAGTAGTCCACCACCAGTCCCGGCAGGAAGTCCCCTTCCGCATGGACCAGGCGATAGCCCCCTTCGGGCTCCCCTTCCAAGGCGGGGAGGCGTCGGGCCAAGGCCTTATCCAGGTTGTCCAAAAGCGCCTCCACCGGATCCCTTGCCGGGCGGAAGCGGTAGGCCCGCAGGCTGAGGTCGCTATTGGGGTTGAAGAGGGCCAGGGCAAGAAAGCGCTTGCCCCAGTAAACGGGGTAAAGGCCGGGCTCCTCGGGACCCGAGAGCACATCGCGGCGGAAGACCCAAAGGTGCCGGGCCAGGAGGCGCTGGGCCCCTTTTTCGTTGACGAGAATCCGCATCGCTTAAGTATACTTAAGCGGGGTTGGTTGACGTTTGCCCCAAAGGCCGGTATCCTATCCGGCAGGCGCAGTTTGCGCATCTTTTCACGAAGGGAGGGGCGATGGGAGGCCTGGGACTTATCAAGAGCCTGGCGGAAAAGGAACGGGAGCTATTGGCCCGCCTCGAGGCCGCGAGGAAGGAAGCCGAGGCCCTGGTGGAGCAGGCTGAGGCGGAGGCCAGGGCCCTCCTGGCGGAGGCCGAGGCCAAGGCTAAGGCCCTGGAGGCCGAGTACCGGGAACGGGAGGCCAAGGAAACCGAGGCCGTCCTGGCCCGCTTTCGGTCCCAGGCGGAGGCCGAGGCCAAGGCGGTGAGGGAAAAGGCAGAGGCCCGGTTGGAGGAGGCGGTGGCCCTGGTTCTGAAGGAGGTTTTGCCGTGATTGCCCCCATGGAGAAGCTGGTCCTGGCCGGGCCCAAGGCCAAGGCCCAGGAGCTTCTCCACAGCCTGCAGCAGGCGGGGGTGGTCCACCTGGAGACCCTCCGGGTGGAGGAGCTTGCCGAGTACAAGCTTTCCCAGGAGGAGCGGGAGGAGCTCAGGCGCTGGGAAGGGGTGGCGGCGGGAGCCGAGCACACCCTGGCCCTCCTGGGCCGGGAGATGGAGCCCACAAGGCCCTTCCCCGACAGGCTGGAGGCGGCGGAAAAGGCCCTTTCCCCCATCCAGGCGCACGCGGAGGGCCTGGCCCGGCAGAGGCAGGAGCTGGAAGAGGAGCTTTCCCTGGCCCAGGCTTACCTGGAGCCCCTGGAGAAACTGGCCGCCATGGCCCAGGGCCTGGACCGAAGCGCTCGCCTCCGGGTGGTGCCCTTTTTGATCACGGAGAAGGAGCTTCCCCTGGTGGAGGAGGCCTTGAAAAAGGCCCTGGAGGACCGGTTCATCCTGGCCAGCGAGCCCTACTCCAAGGGGGTGGCCGGGCTTCTCGTGGTGCACCGGAAGGACCTCGAGGCGGCCAAGGCGGCCCTTTCCCGGGCCGGGGTGGCGGAGCTCCGCCTGCCCGGTGCCTATGGCGACCTCCCCCTAAGCGAGGCCACCCGCCGGCTGAGGGAGCGGGCCGAGGCTGCCCCCAAGGAGCTTTCCGAGGTACGCCAGGCCCTTTACCGGCTGGCCCAGGACGCGGCCTCCACCCTGCAGAGCCTCTGGACCAGGGCCAAGGACGAGGCGGCCCGGCTCAAGGCCCTGGAGGAGCTGGCCTCCGGCCGGTTTGGCTTCGCCCTTTTGGGCTACGTGCCGGTGAAGGCCAAGGGCCGGGTGGAGGAGGCCCTGGCCCGCCACAAGGAGAGCGCGGTCTACGCCTTTGAGCCCGTGGACGAGCACCACGAGGCGGACCGGGTGCCCGTGGCCCTGGACAACCCTCCTTGGGCTAAGCCCTTTGAGCTTTTGGTGAGCTTCCTCAACACCCCCAAGTACGGCTCCCTGGACCCCACCCCGGTGGTGCCCATCTTCTTCCCCTTCTGGTTTGGCATGATCGTGGGGGACATTGGGTATGCCCTCCTTTTCCTGTTCCTCGGGCGCTGGCTTTCCGGGTTCGTGAAGCGGAACGAGCCTTTGGTCATCGACCTTTTCGCCCTCAGGCTCAAACCTGCGGTCATCGGGAAGCTGGTCTACATCCTTAACTGGATGGTTTTCTGGACGGTGGTCTGGGGCTTCATCTATGGGGAGTTCTTCGGCACCTTCCTGGAGCACCTGGGGGTGTTTGGCACCCCCGAGCACCCGGGCCTCATCCCCATCCTCATTCCCCGCATCGATACGGCCAAGACCGCCAACCTCCTTATCCTCCTTTCCGTGGCCTTCGGGGTGGTTATGGTCTTCTGGGGCCTGGCCTTGAGGGCCTACCTGGGTCTTAAGCACCGGCACATGGGCCACTTCTGGGAGGGCGTGGGGTATCTGGGAGGCCTTTTGGGGATCCTAGCCCTGGCGGCGGGGTATCTGGGGAACCTGCAGGCCGGGTGGCTTTCCTTGGTCATGTACCTGGGCTTTGGCGTCTTCTTGCTGGCGGTTCTCATGAGCCGGATGTGGCTCATGGTCCCGGAGATCTTCACCCAGGCGGGGCATATCCTCTCCCACATCCGTATCTATGCGGTGGGGGCTGCTGGGGGGATTCTGGCAGGCCTTCTCACCGATGTGGGCTTCGCCCTGGCGGAGCGGATCGGGCTTCTGGGCGTGCTTCTGGGCATCGGGGTGGCGGCAGTGTTGCATCTTCTCATCCTGTTTCTCACCACCTTGGGCCACATGCTCCAGCCCATCCGTCTTATCTGGGTGGAGTTCTTCACCAAGTTCGGCTTCTACGAGGAGAACGGCAGGCCTTACCGGCCGTTCAAGAGCGTCCGCGAGACGCTTTAGGGAGGGAAAGAGATGAAGAAGCTTCTGGTTACGGTTCTGGTGGCGGTTTTTGGCGCTCTGGCTTTTGCGGCGGAGGAGGCGGCGGCCTCCGGGGGCTTGGACCGAGGCCTTATCGCCGTGGGCATGGGCTTGGCGGTGGGCCTGGCGGCTTTGGGCACCGGCGTGGCCCAGGCCCGCATCGGTGCGGCGGGCGTGGGGGCCATTGCCGAGGACCGGAGCAACTTCGGTACCGCCTTGATCTTCCTCCTCTTGCCCGAGACGCTGGTGATCTTCGGCCTTCTCATCGCCTTCATCCTGAACGGCAAGCTGTAAGGGGTTTTTAGGGCCCTGCCCCCTTCGGGGTGGGGCCTGTTTCCAAGGAGGGCAGATGTCCAAACTGGAAGCCATTCTGAGCCAGGAGGTGGAGGCGGAGATCCAGGCCGTTTTGCAGGAGGCCAAGGCCAAGGCGGAGCGCCTGACCTCCGAGGCCAAGGCCAAGGCCGAGGGGATGCTTTCCGCCAAGAAGCGGGCCCTCGAGGCCAGCCTGCAGGCCGCCATCCGCCGGGCGGAAAGCGCCGGGGAGCTCCTCCAGGCTACAGCCCGTACCGAGGCCAAGGGGGAGGTACTGGCCCGGGTGAGGGAAAAGGTGCAGGAGGCCCTTATGGCCCTACCGGGTAGCCCCGATTGGCCAGGGATTTTGCGGAAGCTGGCCGAGGAGGCCCTTGCGGCCTTGGGCGAGCCCGAGGCCTTGGCTTCCCATCCCGAAAACCTTCCCCACCTCGAGGGTCTGGCGCGGGAGCGGGGCCTGGAGCTTAGGGCCGACCCTGCCTTGCGCCTTGGGGTAAGGGCCATCGGCAAGGGGGGCAGGACCCAGGTGGAAAACGCCCTGCTAAGCCGTTTGCAACGGGCCTGGGATGCCCTTTCCTCCAAGGTGGCCCAGGTGGTGTGGGGCTAGGACATGGCGGACGACTTCGGCTACCTAAACGCCCGGGTACGGGCCAGGAGGAGCACCTTTCTCAAGGAGAGCTTCTTCCAGGAGGCCTTGGACCTTTCCTATCCCGATTTCCTGCGCCTACTTTCCGAGAGCGTCTACGGCGAGGACCTGGCTGGCCAGGGCCTTCCCGAGGTGGACCGGGCCATCGCCCTCACCCAGGCCCGGTTGGTGGGGGATCTGGCGGGCTTGGTCACGGGGGAGGCCCGGGAGGCGGTCCGGCTTCTCCTTCTCAGGAATGACCTTACTAACCTGCAGGCCCTCCTCCGGGCCAAGGCCACGGGCAGGCCCTTTGAGGAGGTGGTCCTTCTCCCGGGCACCCTGAAGGAGGCCCTTTGGCGGCAGGCCTATGAGGCCCAGGATGCGGCGGGGATGGCCCAGGTGCTTTCCCTGCCCGGCCATCCCCTGGCCCGGGCCTTGAGGGCGGTTTTGCGGGAAACCCAGGACCTGGGGCGCGTCGAGGCCCTTTTGGCCAAGCGCTTCTTTGAAGGGGTGGCCAAGGCCTCCAAGGCCCTGGAGGAGGCGGCCCTCAGGGAGTACCTGGCCCTCGAGGTGGATGCGGAGAACCTGCGCACCGCCTTCAAGCTCCAGGGGCAGGATGTGCCGGTGGAAGCCGTCTTCATACGGGGTGGGCGGTTCGTGAACAGGGTGGGCTTCGCCCGGCTTCTGGAGGGGGATTACGCCGTCTTGGACGAGCTTTCGGGTACTCCCTTTGCCCCCTTGGCGGGCGTGCGGGACCTGAGGGCCTTGGAAAGGCGGCTTCGGTGCCTTCTCCTGAAGGAGGCCCGGAAGGGGGCCAGCGACCCCCTGGGGGTGGGGCTGGTGCTGGCCTATGTCAAGGAGCGGGAGTGGGAGGCCGTGCGGCTTAGGCTCCTGGCCCGGCGGGCTTACTTCGGGCTTCCCCGGACCCAGGTGGAGGAGGAGGTGGTCTGCCCATGAGGATCGCCGTGATCGCCGATCCCGAGGCGGCGCAGGGGTTTAGGTTGGCGGGCCTCGAGGCCTATGCCGCCACCTCGGCGGAGGAGGCCCGGTCCCGGCTGGAAGACCTGGTCCAGAGGGGGGGGTACGCCCTGGTGGCCGTGGACCAGGGGCTTTTGCCGGAGCCGGAAAAGGCGGTGGAGCGGCTCATGCGGGGCAAGGACCTTCCCGTGCTTCTGCCCATCGCCGGGTTGAGGGAGGCCTTCCAGAACCCCGATGTGGAGGGGTACATGCGGGAGCTGGTCCGCAGGACCATAGGCTTTGACATCAAGCTGTAGAATGGAGGGAAGATGATCCAGGGCGTGATCCAGAAGATTGCGGGCCCGGCGGTGATTGCCAAGGGCATGACCGGGGCCCGCATGTACGACATCTGCAAGGTGGGCCACGAGGGCCTGGTGGGGGAGATCATCCGCCTGGACGGGGATACCGCCTTCGTCCAGGTTTACGAGGATACCTCGGGGCTTAAGGTGGGGGAGCCGGTGGTGTCCACGGGCCTTCCCCTGGCGGTGGAGCTGGGCCCAGGGATGCTGAACGGCATCTACGACGGCATCCAGCGCCCTCTGGAGCGCATCCAGGAACGGACCGGAATCTACATCACCCGGGGGGTGGTGGTGCATCCCCTGGACCGGGAGAAGCGGTGGGCCTGGACCCCGAGGGTCAAGCCGGGGGATGAGGTGAAGGGGGGCATGGTCCTGGGCACGGTGCCGGAGTTCAACTTCACCCACAAGATCCTGGTGCCCCCGGATGTGAAGGGCCGGGTCAAGGAGGTGAAGCCCGCCGGGGAGTACACGGTGGAGGACGTGGTGGTGGTCCTCGAGGACGGCACCGAGCTCAAGATGTACCACACTTGGCCGGTGCGCCGGGCCCGGCCTGTCCAGCGCAAGCTGGACCCCAACACCCCCTTCCTCACGGGGATGCGCATCCTGGATGTCCTCTTCCCCGTGGCCATGGGGGGTACCGCAGCCATCCCCGGGCCCTTTGGTAGCGGCAAGACCGTGACCCAGCAGGCCCTGGCCAAGTGGTCCAACGCGGACGTGGTGGTCTACGTGGGCTGCGGGGAGCGGGGCAACGAGATGACCGACGTCTTGGTGGAGTTCCCCGAGCTCACCGACCCCAAGACGGGCGGGCCCCTTATGCACCGCACGGTGCTCATCGCCAACACCTCCAACATGCCCGTGGCCGCCCGCGAGGCCAGCATCTACGTGGGGGTCACCATCGCGGAGTACTTCCGCGACCAGGGCTTCTCCGTGGCCCTCATGGCGGACTCCACCAGCCGCTGGGCCGAGGCCTTGCGGGAGATCTCCAGCCGCCTCGAGGAGATGCCCGCGGAAGAGGGCTACCCCCCTTACCTGGCTGCCCGCCTGGCCGCCTTCTACGAGCGCTCCGGCAAGGTGATCACCTTGGGGGGAGAGGAGGGGGCCATCACCATCGTGGGGGCGGTTTCCCCTCCGGGGGGCGACATGTCCGAGCCCGTGACCCAGTCCACCCTGCGCATCGTGGGGGCCTTCTGGCGGCTGGATGCCTCCTTGGCCTTCCGGCGCCACTTCCCGGCCATCAACTGGAATGGGTCCTACTCCCTCTTCACCCCGGCCCTGGACCCCTGGTACCGCCAGCACGTGGCCCCTGACTACCCGGAGCTTCGCGACGCCATCTCCGAGCTGCTCCAGCGGGAAGCCGGCCTGCAGGAGATCGTGCAGCTGGTGGGTCCCGATGCCCTTCAGGATGCTGAGCGCCTGGTCATCGAGGTGGGGCGGATCATCCGCGAGGACTTCCTGCAACAGAACGCCTTCCACGAGATCGACGCCTACTGTTCCATGCAGAAGGCCTACGGCATCATGAAGATGATCCTTAGCCTCTACAAGGAGGCGGAGGCGGCCATACGGCGGGGGGTTACCGTGGACGAGATCCTGCAGCTCCCGGTGATCGAGCGCATCGGCCGGGCCCGCTACGTGAGCGAGCAGGACTTCCCCCGCTACTTTGAGGAGGCCATGCAGGAGATCGAGGTGGCCTTCAAGGCCTTGGCCTAGGGGAGGGAAGTATGGATCTTCTTAAGAAGGAGTACACGGGCGTCACCTACATCTCGGGACCTCTCCTCTTCGTGGAGAACGCCAAGGACCTGGCCTACGGCGCCATCGTGGACATCAAGGACGGCACGGGCCGGGTGCGCGGCGGTCAGGTGATCGAGGTCTCGGAGGAGTACGCGGTCATCCAGGTGTTTGAGGAGACCACGGGGCTGGACCTGGCCACCACCAGCGTGAGCCTGGTGGAGGATGTGGCCCGGCTTGGGGTTTCCAAGGAGATGCTGGGCCGGCGCTTCAACGGGATCGGCAAGCCCATTGACGGCCTTCCCCCCATTACCCCGGAGAAGCGGCTTCCCATCGTGGGCCTGCCCCTGAACCCCGTGGCCCGCAGGAAGCCCGAGGAGTTCATCCAGACGGGGATCTCCACCATCGACGTGATGAACACCCTGGTGAGGGGGCAGAAGCTTCCCATCTTCTCGGGCTCGGGCCTTCCCGCCAACGAGATCGCCGCCCAGATCGCCCGCCAGGCCACGGTGCGCCCCGACCTTTCGGGGGAGGGGGAGAAGGAGGAGCCCTTCGCCGTGGTCTTCGCCGCCATGGGCATCACCCAGCGGGAGCTCTCCTACTTCATCCAGGAGTTTGAGCGCACCGGGGCCCTAAGCCGCTCCGTGCTCTTCCTGAACAAGGCGGACGACCCCACCATTGAGCGCATCCTCACCCCCCGCATGGCCCTCACCGTGGCCGAGTACCTGGCCTTTGAGCACGACTACCACGTGCTGGTCATCCTCACGGACATGACCAACTACTGTGAGGCCCTGCGGGAGATCGGGGCGAGCCGTGAGGAGATCCCGGGCCGGCGGGGCTACCCCGGCTACATGTACACCGACCTGGCCACCATCTACGAGCGGGCCGGGGTGGTGGTGGGCAAGAAGGGCTCCGTGACCCAGATCCCCATCCTCTCCATGCCCGACGACGACCGCACCCACCCCATTCCCGACCTCACCGGCTACATCACCGAGGGGCAGATCCAGCTTTCCCGGGAGCTCCACCGCAAAGGTATCTACCCGCCCATCGACCCCTTGCCCTCCCTTTCCCGGCTCATGAACAACGGCGTGGGCAAGGGCAAGACCCGGGAGGACCACAAGCAGGTGTCCGACCAGCTCTACTCCGCCTACGCCAACGGGGTGGACATCCGCAAGCTGGTGGCCATCATCGGCGAGGACGCCCTCACGGAGAACGACCGGCGCTACCTGCAGTTCGCCGACGCCTTTGAGAAGCACTTCATCAACCAGGGGCAGCAGAACCGCTCCATTGAGGAGAGCCTGCAGATCGCTTGGGCCCTGCTTTCCATGTTGCCCCAGGGGGAGCTGAAGCGGATTTCCCGCGACCACATCGGCAAGTACTACGGCCAGAAGCTGGAGGAGATCTGGGGTGCTCCCCAGGCCCTGGACTAAGGAGGCCCCATGAGCCAGGTCAGTCCCACCCGCATGAACCTTCTGCAGCGGCGCGGCCAGATGCGCCTGGCGCAGAAGGGGGTGGACCTCCTCAAGAAGAAGCGGGATGCCTTGGTGGCGGAGTTCTTCGGCCTGGTGCGGGAGGCCCTAATGGCCCGCAAGGCCCTGAACCAGGCGGCGCAGGAGGCCTACGGGGCCTTGCTCCTGGCCCAGGCCTTTGATGGGCCAGAAAGCGTATCCGCTGCGGCCTTGGGGGTGAGGGCCCTCGAGGAGGTGGAGGCGGAGGTGGAAAACGTCTGGGGGAGCAAGGTGCCCAGGCTTAGGGTAACCTTTCCCGATGGGGCCGTGCTCTCCCCGGTGGGCACCCCCGCCTACACCTTGGAAGCTGCCCGCGCCTTCCGCCGCTATGCCGAGGCGCTTGTCCAGGTGGCCAACACGGAAACCCGCCTGAAGAAGATCGGGGAAGAGATCAAGAAGACCACCCGTCGGGTGAACGCCCTGGAGCAGGTGGTGATCCCTGGGATCCGCTCCCAGATCCGCTTCATCCAGCAGGTCCTGGAGCAGCGGGAGCGGGAGGATACCTTCCGGCTCAAGCGCATCAAGGGCAAGATCGAGGCCCGGGAGGCGGAGGCGGAGGGAGGCCGTCCCAATCCCCACCTGGAGATCGGCGCCGGGCTTTAGCCTGTCCTAGAAGGGTGCAAGAAGGCCCCGGGGCTATGCCCCGGGGCCTTAGGGCTTCCCTACTGGGCCTTGACCTCCTTCAGCATGTTGAGGAGCACGGTCTGCAGGATGCCGCCATTCCGGTAATAGTCCACCTCCACCGGGGTGTCCAGGCGGGCGATGGCCTGGAAGCGAACCTCCGTGCCGTCTTCCCTTCTCGCCACCACCTCCACCTTTTTGCGGGGGGTTAGGTCCTGAAGGCCTATGATGTCGTAGACCTCGTACCCGGTGAGGCCTAGGGTTTCCCGGTTCTCCCCCGGCAGGAACTCCAGGGGCAGGACCCCCATCCCCACCAGGTTGGAGCGGTGGATCCTTTCAAAGCTTTCCGCCAGCACCGCCTTGATACCCAGGAGGAAGGTGCCCTTGGCGGCCCAGTCGCGGCTACTGCCCGTGCCGTACTCCTTACCGGCGATCACCAAAAGGGGGGTGCCCTCCTCCTGGTAGCGCATGGCCACGTTATAGACGAAATCCACCTCGCCTTCGGGAAGCTTCTTCGCATAGCCCCCTTCCACCCCATCCAGCATCAGGTTCTTGATGCGGATGTTGGCGAAGGTGCCCCGCATCATCACCTCGTGGTTGCCGCGCCGGGAGCCGTAGGAGTTGAAGTCCTCGGGCCTAACCCCCTTGGAGATCAGATACTGGCCCGCCGGGCTCTTCACCGGGATGGCCCCGGCGGGGGAGATGTGGTCGGTGGTCACGGAGTCCCCCAGGACCAGGAGTACCCGGGCTCCCCGGATGTCCCCCACGCGGTGCTGGCCCAGGTTCTGGAAGAAGGGAGGCTTCTGGATGTAGGTGCTCTCGGGATCCCAGCCGAAGAGCTCCCCCGTGGGGGCGGGGAGGGCCTGCCAGCGCTCGTCCCCCTGGAAGACCCGGGCGTACTCCTTCTTGAAGAGCTCGGGGTCCAGGGTCTTGGCCATGGCCTGGCGGATCTCCTCCATGGAGGGCCAGATGTCCTTGAGGTAGACGGGCTTGCCGTTGGGGTCGTAGCCCAGGGGCTCCGTGGTGAAGTCGATGTCCATGCGGCCCGCCAGGGCGTAGGCCACCACCAGCATGGGGCTCGCCAGGTAGTTGGCCTTCACGTGGGGGTTGATGCGCCCTTCAAAGTTGCGGTTGCCGGAGAGGACGGCGGCCACCACCAGGTTCCCCTCCTCCACCGCCCGCGCGATGTCCTCGGGCAGGGGGCCGGAGTTACCGATGCAGGTGGTGCACCCGTAGCCCACCACGTGGAAGCGCAGGGCCTCGAGGAAGGGAAGGAGCCCGCTCGCCTCCAGGTAGTCGGTCACTACCTTGGAGCCCGGGGCCAGGGAGCTCTTCACCCAGGGCTTGGTGTCCAGGCCCGCCTCCACCGCCTTCTTGGCCAAAAGCCCGGCTCCCAGCATGACCGTGGGGTTAGAGGTGTTGGTGCAGCTGGTGATGGCGGCGATGACCACGGAGCCGTGGGCGAGCTCAAACTCCTCGTCCTGGCGCTTGACCAGCACCCTCTTGTCCAGCTGGTCCGGGCTAAGCCCGAAGCCCCTTTCCTTCACCGGCTTGGTGAGGTGGGCCAGGAAGCTTCCCTTCACCTCCTTGAGGGCCACCCGATCCTGGGGCCTCTTGGGGCCCGCCAGGGAGGGCTCCACCGTGGAGAGGTCCAGCTCCAGGTACTCGGAGTAGCGCACCTGCTCCTCCGCCTCTGGGGTGCGGAAAAGCCCCACTGCCTTGGTGTAGGCCTCCACCAGGGCGAGGAGCTCCTCTGGGCGGCCCGTGAGCCTCAGGTAGTTCAGGGTTTCCTCGTCCACGGGGAAGAAGCCCATGGTGGCCCCGTACTCGGGGGCCATGTTGGCGATGGTGGCCCGGTCCGCCAAGGAGAGCTTGGCCACCCCGGGGCCGTAGAACTCCACGAACTTGCCCACCACCCCGTGTTTGCGCAGGATCTCGGTGATGGTGAGGACTAAGTCGGTGGCCGTGGCCCCTTCGGGAAGCTCCCCGTAAAGCTTAAAGCCCACCACCTTGGGGGCCAGCATGTAGTAGGGCTGGCCCAGCATGACCGCCTCGGCCTCGATACCCCCCACGCCCCAGCCCAGAACCCCCAGGCCGTTCACCATGGTGGTGTGGCTGTCGGTGCCCACTAGGCTGTCGGGGAAGGCCAGGGTGAGGCCCTTTTCCTCCTTGGTCATCACCACCTTGGCCAGGTACTCCAGGTTCACCTGGTGGACGATGCCGGTGCCGGGGGGGACCACCCGGAAGTTCTCCAGGGCTCCCTGGGCCCACTTGAGGAGGAGGTAGCGCTCCCGGTTCCGCTCGTATTCCTTTTCCACGTTGTAGAAGAAGGCGTAGGCGGTGCCGAAGGCGTCCACCTGCACCGAGTGGTCGATGACCAGGTCGGCGGGCACCACGGGGTTGATGCGCTTGGGGTCCCCGCCCCGCTCGGCCACAGCGTCCCGCATGGCGGCCAGATCCACCACCGCCGGGACCCCGGTGAAGTCCTGAAGGATGACCCGGGCCAGCTTCAGGGGCACGTTGATCTCCCCCGGCTCCGGGGCCCAGCGGGCCAGGGCCTCAATGTCCTCCCGGGTTACCTGGTAGCCGTCCTCGTTTCTGAGGAGGCTTTCCAGCATGATGCGGATGGAGAAGGGGAGCCGGCTTACCTCGGCAATCCCCTTCCTTTCCAGTTCCGTGAGGTCAAAGTAGGCGTAGGTGCCGCTTGGGGTGTTGAGGGTCTTAAGGGTTTGGAAACTATCCTTCATGGCCGCTCCTTTCCCTTCCCCCTCTTGCCCAGACTAAAGGCTACCCTGACGTGGGCAGGGCCGGGCTAGGGGTGAGTTTTAGGGGGAAGTGTTCCGAGGGGGGGCGCCCGCCCCGGCTCTTACCACTATACCACCTGGGTCCTCAGCGGTGGGCCTGGGGCGGGGGAGGGGCGTCTAAGCCCAGGCCTTCCAAAAAGAAGAGGACTTCCTCCTGGATCTCCCGCCACAGGGCCTCCCGGGGCCTCCTGGCGGGCCGGTCCCCCTTCTGGGGGCCGTAGGCGCCAAAGCCCGCGTGGTTCAGCCCCTCCACGAAGACCACCCGGGCGTTTTTGGGAAGGAGCCGGGCCTTTTCCCGGGCTTTATCCGGGGGTAGAAGGCCGTCTTCCGTGCCGAAAAGGGCTAGGGTGGGGAAGGTTTCCCCGCTCAGGTCCCCTTCGGGGTAGCTGGCGAAGAGGATGAGGGGAAGCTTCTCCCGGGCGGCCAGCCCCGCGGCGGCCACCCCGCCCAGGCTGTGCCCCCCCACCACCAGGGGAAGCTGGGGGTGCGCCCTTTTCGCCTCCAAAGCCCTTTCCTTTCCCAGGAGGGCGATGCCCGAGGGGACCTTGAGGAGGACCACCAGATACCCTGCCTTCGCCACCGGGGCCAGGAGGGGGGCGTAGGCCAAGGGTTCCACCCGGGCCCCGGGGTAGAAGGCCAAAAGGGCCTTGGGGGCTTTGGGGATAAGCTCTAGGCCATGGGAAACCTCCCGCACCTCGAGGCCTCCTCGCCCTAGGGCTTCCCGGGCCAGGGCTTCCGCCTTCAGCGGCCTCAGAAAGTAATGGGCCACGCCCACCACGCCCAGGGCCAGGAGGAAGGCGGCGGCCAGGAAGAGGAGAAGGATCCTTTTGGCGTCCATAGCTTACCTCAGGACGGTTTCCCGGGCCCTCCGCCCCTCAAAGGCGTAGAAGGCGGCGGGGACCACGAAGAGGGTGAGGAGGGTGGAGGAAAGGAGCCCTCCCAGGATGATCACCCCTAAGGGTCTACGGTACTCGGCGCCCTCGCCGGTGCCCAGGAGCAAGGGCAAGCTAATGATGAGCACGGTGAGGCTGGTCATGAGGATGGGCCTTAAGCGGAGCCGGGCTGCCTCCACCAGGGCTTCCCTTAAGGGCTTTTCCCGCATGCGCCTTGCAGCGAAGTCCAGGAGGAGGATGGCGTTTTTGGTGACCAGGCCGATGAGCATCACCACCCCCAGGACGCTGATCACATCCAGGCCGGTTCCCAAAAGGTAGGTGAGCCAGAAGGCCCCCACCAGGGCCAAGGGCACGGGGAGGAGGAGGTAAAGGGGGTAGCGCCAGGCGTTGAACTGGCTGGCGATGACCAGGTAGTTGAGGACCAGGGCTAGGGCGAAGGCCAGGGGGGCCAGCCGGGATAGCTCCCCGGTGAAGCTACCCAGGCCCGTGGCCAGAAGCTCCACCCCATCCCCCAAAAGCCCCTTCTCCTTAAGCTCTGCCTCCAGCTCCCTTTGTATCTGGAAGGTGCCGGGAGCGTCCGGCTTCAGGTTGATGTTGATGCCCGCGGCGTAGGCCTGGTTCCGCCTGGAGATCAAGGTGGGTCCAGGCTGCTCCACAAACCGCCCCAGGCTTCCCAGGGGCAGGAAGGCTCCCAGGGCAGGGGCGTAGATGGGCAGGGAGAGGAGGTCGGATTCACCCCCCAGGCGCAAGGGGTCCACCTGGACCACCACGGCCAGTTCCTCGCCGCCCCGTCTGGCGGTGGCCGCCTGGGTGCCCGAGAGGTAAAGGCGCAGGGCCTGGGCCACGTCCAGGGGGGTGAGGCCGGTTCCCGAAAGGCGGGCAGGGTCCGGCACGAAGACCCGTTCCCGCTGGGTGGCCTCGAGGGTGTTCTTCACGTTGAGGACATAGGGTTTTTCCGCGATCAACCGGGTGATCTCCATCACCCGCGTTTCCAAAAGGGCCCGGTCGGGGCTGGTGACGAAGAACTGCAGGTCCGCATCCCCAGCCTCGGGGCCGGTCTGGGCCAACACCCGGAGGTCGGCCCCGGGAAAGTCCTTCAGAAGGGCCCTCCCCTCCCGGTTGAAGGCCTCAGTGAGGGAGAAGATATCCTGCCGTTCCCCTTTGGGCTTGAGGACGATCTGGAGCTGGACCCGGCTTGGGTCTCCCACCTGGGCTCCGCCGGTGGCGCTGGCCCCCACGGTGGTGACCACCCGCTTCACCGCGGGGTGGGCGAGGAAGTAGGCCTCCAGGGCCCTCGCCGCCCGGTCGGAGACCGCCAGGGGGGTGTCCTTGGGCAAAAGCAGGGTGGCGGTGAGGACCCCGGTGTCGGAGCGGGGGGTGAAGTTGAAGGGGATCCTGGGCAGGATGGGGAAGAGGGAGAGGAAGGCCAAACCGGCCAGGCCCAGGACCAGCCAGGGCCTTCTCAGGACCTGGCCGAGGCTTCGGGCGTAGGCCTCGGTGAGGCGGCGCAATAGGGCTTCGGCGGCGGTGTGGAGGAGGTGGGTGAGGGCTCCCGCCACGTCCAGGAAAAGGCGGCCCAGGTAGCGCCCAAGGGCAAGGAGGGTGGGGTATAGGGGAAGGAGGAGGAGCCAGGTGGGGCCCATCCGGTACAGGAGGAGGGCGGAAAGGGCCCCGAGGAGAAGGCCCATGGGGGTGCGGAAGCCCCTTTGGTAGGCGTATCGGAGGTCCTTGGGCAGGAGGCGTAGCGCCCGAAGGGCTTCCCTCGGGTTTGGGGGCTCGGGGTCCGGGAAGTAGGCCAGGCGCACGGTGAGGAAAAGGAGGGCCTCCAACCAGCTCACGGCGATGGCGGCGGCCATGCCTAGGCCGAACTGCTGGAAAATCTGGCCGATGATGCCTGGGAGGAAGCTGATGGGGAGGAATACCGCCAAAAGGCTCAAGGTGGCGGCGGCCACCGCCACGGAGACCTCGCTGGCCCCCTTAAGCACCGCTTCCTTGAGGCTGTACCCCATGCGGCGGTAGCGGTCGATGTTCTCCGCCACCACGATGGAGTCGTCCACCACGATGCCCACCGCCACGGTGAGGGCCAGGAGGCTGATCAGGTTGTAGGTGAAGCCCAAAAGGCCAAAGAGGAGGATGGCCCCCGAGAGGGTGATGGGGATGGCCAGGATCACGGAGAAGACGGAGTTCAGCTTTCCCAAGAAGACCAGCACCACCAAGGACACCGCCAAGGCGGCCAGGAAGGCTTCCCGCACCGTGTCCAAGACGGCGGCTCGGATAAAGCGGGTGGAGTCTAGGGCGATCTCCGCCCGGTAGCCTGGGGGGAGCTGGGTCTCGGCCAGGGCCCTTTTGACCCCGTCGGCCACGGCCACGGCGTTGGAATCGGGGGTTTTCACCACCGCCAGGAGGACGGCGGGGCGGCCATTCAGGCGGTTTAGGGTGGTGGGCTCCTCCGCCCGCTCCTCCACCCGGGCCACGTCCCGGACCCTGAGGCCCCGGGAGGGGTCCAGGAGCAGGTCCGCCACCTCCATGGCGGTGGCGGGGGTGTTGCGCAGGGTGTAGACCAGGCGCTTTTCCCCCTCCGTGAGGTTACCCAGGGGCAGGTTCAGGGCCGAGGCGGAAAGGGCCTGCACCACCTGGCCAGGGGCTACCCCCAAGGCCTCGAGGCGGTCGGGGTCCAGGTAAACCTGGATGGCCCTCTTGGGAGCCCCGGTGAGGCGGATATCCGCCACCCCAGGAACCAGCTGCAGGCGGGGCTTTAGGGTTCTCTCCGCGTAGCGCAACACCCGGGAGAGGTCCTCCCCGGGCGCCTCGAGGGCCACGTAGAGGATGGGGCTTGCCGAGGGGTCGAACTTCTGCACCACGGGGGGCGAGGCGTCCTTGGGTAGCTGGGCGCGGGCGGCGGCCACCTTTTGGCTCACCTCCACCGCCACCCGGTCCACGTCCACCCCCTGCTGGAACTGGACGAAGACCAGGCTGAAGCCCTCGGTGGAGCTACTTCCGATGGTATCCACCCCGCTCAGGGTGGAGAGGGCATCCTCCAGGGGCTTGGACACCTGCTCCGCTACCTCCTCGGGACCGGCCCCGGGGTAGCCCGTGGAAACCGCCACCACGGGCACGCTAAAGCGGGGGAGGAGCTCCACCCCAAGCCCAAGCCCCAGCAGCAAGCCCACCAGGACCAGGCCCACGAAGATGGCAGTGGCGAAGACGAAGCGCTCCACGAAGAAGGCCACCAGGGGGTTTTCCCTCACCGCACCACCTCCACGGGATCCCCGTCCTTAAGGCCCACGGGCACAGGGTGGATGATCTCTTTCCCTTCCGCAAGGCCTTCCACTGCCACTTGCCCGCCCTCCTGGGCCAGGAGGCGCACGGTCACCTTCCTGGCCCTTCCCCCCTCTACCTGGAAGACCCGGGCCTCCCCTTCTTGGACCTGGAGGCTGGTGGCGGGGATGAGGAAGCCTTCGGCCAGCTTCACCCGGTAGCGCACCTCAGCAGGGCCCGGGAGGAGGGTGCCTTCCGGCCTCAAGACCACCTCCACCAGGCGGGTTTGGCCCGGGAGATCCGTCTTGCGCAGGAGGCGCGCCCGCACCTCCTGGCCGTTTTGCCTCAGGAGGAAGGGGGTTTCGGGGGTAAGGGCCGCGGCCTGGTCTGGGGGGAGGTAGAGCTTGGCCAGGAGGCGGTCCGTGGCCGCCAGACGGAAGGCCCGGCTTCCTGCTCCCACGAACTCCCCTTCCCGCACGAAAACCTCCACCACCTCCCCGGCGAAGGGAGCCCGGACCACGCTTTCCCTTAGGTTTCTCTCCGCCTGGCGCACCTGGAGCCTTGCGGCCTCCACCTGGAGCTCAAGAAGCCGGAGGTCCTCCCCCCGCTCCAGGCGGGAGAGGGCCTCGAGGGCGTTTTGGTAGGCGCTTTCCGCCTGGCGGTACTGGGCCTCGAGGGCCTTGAGGTCCAAGGGGGCCAAGGCCCCCAGCGAAAGCAGGGCCTGGCCCTCCTCATACCGCCTTTTGGCCGCCTGGAGCTGGGCCTCCGCTGCCTGGAGCTGGGCCTTGAGGGCGGCCTGGTTCCCCGAAAGCTGGTTTCGGCCGCGCTCCAGGTTGGCCTCGGCCTGCTTGAGGTTCAGTCTCGCGGCCTCCAGGGCCTCCTGGAAGGGGGCGGGGTCCAAAAAGACCACCCCCTCCCCCGCCTGTACCCGGGTGCCGGGGGGAAGGGTTCTTAGGACCCTTCCCGAGGCGCCTGCCGCCACCAGGCTATCCCTTTCCGCCTGCAAGGTGGCGGAGGCCCGGACCTCCCGCTCCAGAAGGCCCCTTTGGGCGGGAACCGTGCGAACCTCCAGGGCCTGGGGTTTCCCTGGGGCCTGGGAAGGGGTCTCCCTCTTGGGGGCGCAGGCGCCCAGGAGGAAGAGGGTGAGGCCTAGGGCAAGGGGGAAGATACGGGCGTTGGGCATCCCATCCTCCTTAACGGCTGGCAAGAAGGCCGTAATAGGCCTTGAGGTAGGCGTGCTTGGCCTGTTCCCAGGACAGTTGGGCTTGCCTTAGGGAAAGCTCCTGCTGCAACAGGCCAAGCCGGCTGGTGAGCCCTGCCTGGAAACGCTTTTCCTCGGCCTGGTAGCGCTCCTGGGCCGCCCGGTAAGCCTCCTCCGCCGCCTTCACCCCCTGGAGGAGGGGGGATAGCTGGCGGTACCTGGCCTCCAGGCCCACCCTCAGGGTGCGTTCCAGGTTGGCCAGGTTGGTTTCCAGGGTTCGGATCTGGTCCTCGAGGGCCTCTATCTCCTTCCTCGGAACGAAGCTTTCGTCCATAAGCCCCCTTTGGAAGCGGAGAAGCTCTAGGGACTGCCTAAGCTGGAGGAGGTCTGCCTGCTCTCCAAGGAGGGTTTCCACCACCTCCGGGCCGGGCAGAGAGGGGAGCTCGCCCACGCTTTGGGGTTTCCATTCCCCCACCAGGTTGGCCAGGGCGGCCAAGGCGCTATCCCGCCCCCTTTGGGCCAACTCCAGGTTCTTCCTGGCCTCCAGAAGCCGGTTTTGCGCCTCCAGGAGGTCTAGGCTGGTGGCCCCGCCTCCTTTGAGGCGGATCTCCGTGGCCTTTAGCCCCAGCTCGGCCACCTCCACCGCCTTTTCCGCCAGGCCCACCTGCAGGAGGGCCTCGTAGGCCTGGGTGTAGGCGGAGACGATCTCGCTTTCCGCCTGGGCCAAAGCCCTCTTGAGCCTGGCCTCCGCCAAGTCCCTGGCCTGGCGGGCTTGCAACTCGGCCAGGGCGGTGCGCAGGGGGTCTTGCAGGGTCCGGTCCAGATCCTTCTGCTTGGCTTGGTATTCCAGCCGGGCTGTGACCACCGCGGCCATCTCCGGGGCCTTTTTGAGGGCATGGGGAAGGGGTTGGGCCAGGCCTGGGGCCAGGAGGAGAAGGAGGGTTAGGGCGCCTTTTCTCATGGGGTTACCTCCGGTAGCAGTTCGCCATAAAACTGGTAAAGTTCCATCCGCTTGCCTCTCAGATCGTTTTCCGTCTGGGCCAGGGCCAGTTCCGCCTGGAGAAGGGATAGCTCCGCCTGCAACAGGGCCAAGGGGCTTTCCAGGCCCAGTTCTAGGCGCTTTCGCGTTTCCGCCAGGGCCCTTGACTGGGCCTCGAGGCGGAGTCGGGCCAGCTCCAAGGCCGCCCCCAAGGTTCTAAGGGAGTTTTCCAGGGTTTCCCCCTGGAGCCGGGCCTGCATCTCAGCCCCCCTTAGGGCTTCCTCTGCTCCCCGCACCTGGGCCTCGGTGGCCTCCAGGGCGGCGAGGAGGCCGGGGGAGAGGGTGAGGGAGAGGGAGAGCCTCATCTCCTCCAGGACGCGGTAGCTGCCCCCTCCGGGGAGGCTGGTGGGCCTTTGCGCCGGGTCTTGCCGGGTGTAGGCCAGGGTGGGTTGCAGGCTCCGGCTGGAAAGGCTTAGGGCCAGGGTGTCGTTCCCGCTCGGGTAGAGGAGGTAGCTGGCCTTGAGCTCGGGGAGGAGGGAGCGGAGGGCGGTGGCGTGGGCGATCCTAGCCTCCTCCAGGCTCAGGCGGGCTTCCTCCAGGGAAAGGGGCGTGGCACCTTGGGGAGGAGGGATCTCGGGAAGGGGCTGGGTGAGGTCCACCAGCCCTTCCGCCCCCTTCCTGGCCAGCTCCACGCCCCTTTGGGCCTCCAGGAGGCGGTTTTCCGCCTCCTTTAGGGCGAGCTCCGCCTCCCGCAGTTCCCTGGGGTTGGCCTGGCGCTTCCTGGCCGCCTCCAGGGCCTCCCTGGCCAGCTCCACTCCCTTGTGCGCCAGCTTTTCCCCCAAGAGGGCCAGCTGGTAGCGGCCGTGGGCGGCCACCGCCTGGGCCTGCAGGGCGGCGAGGGTCTTGCGGTAGGCAAGCTCGGCCCTTCGGTAAGCGATGCGGGCCCGGTTCAGCCCGTCCTCCACCTCCCCGAAGGGGAAGGGGGTCAGGACCAGGGCCAGGGTGAGGCTTCCCCCCGTGGCGGGCAGGCTTGGGCATAGGGAGGAAGGGGTGCACTCGTAGCCCAGCCGGGCGTAGTTCCCCTGCACGTTCAGGGCCCAGGGGGAGGATTGGGCCTCGAGGGCCTTGGCGGCGGCCTGCAAAAGGGCCTTGGCCTGCTGGGCCAAGGGGTGGTCCTTAAGGGGGCTTAGCGCCCCCTGGGCCAGTGCGGGGAGGAGGAAGAGGAAAAGGGCGAGGGCCCTAGCCACCTTCCACCTCCGTGAGCTTGCGCAAGAGATCACGGAAGAGGAGGAGCTCCTTCGGGCTGAGCCGGGCCAGGTGCTGGCCGTAGGCCTGGAGCCAGGCTTCCTGTAGGCGCTGCTGCACGGCCTCCCCCTGGGGGGTGAGGCGGAGGAGGACCCTGCGGCGGTCCTGGGGGTCGGGATGGCGGGTGAGGAGGCCGGCCTCCTCCAGGGAGGCCAGGAGGTGGGAGACCTGGGAGGGAAGGACTTCCAGGTGCTCGGCCAGGCGGGAGGGTAGGTCTACGCCCCCCCTCACCAGCCGCAACACCTCTGCCTGCATGAGGGAAAGCCCTTCTTGGGCGAAGACCTCCTTGGCCCGGGCAAGGAGAAGGCGCATCAGGCTGTAGCCCAGCCGGGAGAGCTCTTCCACCAGAGGGGTGGGCGGACCGTTCATACCCTTCAACTATACATGCGCGTAAAGGAAAAACACGAGCCCACCCTACACTTCCCCATGGTGTAGAATGGCGGAAGGTGATATGGACAGACCTCCCAGTCGGTGGCTCTTCTTCCTGCCCTTCGGTTCCCTAGCCCTGGCCCAGTCCCAAGCCCCAAGTCCTGGGGACCTTTTTCTTTTGGTCTCCCTCTTGGCCCTTTCCGCCTTCTTTTCCGCCAGCGAGACCGCCCTCACCACCCTCTACCCCTGGAAGGTGAGGGAGCTTGCGGAAACCCAAGGGGGGCCCTTCCGGCTCCTCTCCCAGGACATCACCCGTTTCCTCACCACCATTCTGGTGGGGAATAACCTGGTGAACATCGCCGCCACCGCCTTGGTGACGGACCTTGCTACCCGGGCCTTCGGTTCCCTGGGGGTGGGCTTGGCCACGGGGCTCATGACCTTTCTCGTCCTGTTCTTCGGGGAGATCACCCCCAAGTCCATCGCCGTGCACCACGCGGTGCCCTTGGCCCGGGTGGCCGCGTGGCCCATCTACCTCTTCTCCATCCTCCTCTACCCCGTGGGCCGTTTCTTCAGCCTGGTTTCGGGTTTCTTCTTGAGGGTGCTGGGCCTCGAGCCCCGGGATACCCCCTTGGTCTCCGAGCGCGAGCTCAAGCTCATCCTGGCGGGGGCGGAGGAGTCTGGAACCATAGAGGCCCAGGAGGAGGAGATGATCCACTCCATCCTGGAGCTGGAGGAAACCCCCGTGCGGGAGATCATGACCCCACGGGTGGAGATGGTGGCCATCGAGGCCGAGGCCAGCCTGGAGGACTTTCTGCACCTTTTCCGCGAGCACCGCTACAGCCGGGTTCCCGTTTACCGGGAAAGCGTGGACCACATCGTGGGGGTGGCCTACGCCAAGGACTTGTTGGACTACTACTGCGAGGAGGACCTCAAGGGGCGCACCGTGGCCTCCATTGCCCATCCCCCTTACTTCGTACCCGAGAACATGGACGCCTGGTCCCTCCTACGGGAGTTGCGCCGGCGGAAGGTGCACATGGCCATCGTGGTGGACGAGTTTGGGGGCACCGCGGGCTTGGTCACCCTGGAGGACGTGATGGAGGAGATCGTGGGGGAGATCTACGACGAGACCGACGAACCGGAGGACCTAGCCATCCGCAGGCTTCCCGACGGTTCCTTCTCCATCCAGGCCCAGACCCCCGTGGACGAGGTCTCCGAGGCCCTGGGGGTGGAGCTTCCCGAAGGGGAGTACGACACCCTTTCCGGTTTCCTCTACGAGCAGTTTGGCCGTATTCCCAGCGTGGGGGAGAGCGTGGAGTGGCAGGGATTCCGCTTCGTGGTGGAGAGCGCCGACCAGCGCCGGATAGAACGGGTGCGGGTGGAGAGGTTGGTGGAGCATGGAGAGGGTTAGGGCCGTCCTTAAGGCCCATGTGGGGCGGGCTTACGCCCCTTACTCCGGCTTTCCCGTGGTGGCCCTGGTGGAGGCGGAGGGGGAGGAGTTTTTGGGGGTCAACGTGGAAAACGCTTCCTTTCCCCTTTCCCAGTGTGCGGAGCGCAATGCGGTGGCCGCCATGGTCCTGGCGGGGAAGAGGCGGATAGACCGGGTGCACATCTATAGCCCCAAGGGCCCCATCCCCCCTTGCGGGGGGTGCCGCCAGGTGCTCCTGGAGTTCGCTGCCCCCGGGGCCGAAGTGGTCATGCACGGGCCCGAGGGGTACGTGGTGAGAACCCTGGAGGAGCTCTTGCCCTTGGGCTTTAGGCTTTAGAGGGCCAGGACCAGGCTTTGGCGGAAAAAGCCCGGGACCTCGAGGGTGAGCTCCAACCTCCCTGTGCCCCGTTCCAGGCCAGGCCGGAAGCCCACCACCTGAAGCCGGCCCTCGCCCCGGGCGGGTAGATCCACCTGCACCCGGAAGCTCTGGCCCAGGAGAACCAGGCTCCCTTCCACCTTGAGGGGGAAGGGGTTAGGGTTTTCCAGGAAGAAGTTCACTCCTACCCGGCGCACCCTTGGTGGCTCCAGGGGAAAGGCCAGCCGGGTGCGGAAGAAGGTGAGGCTTTGGCCCAGGGTGCGGCCTTCCAAGGCCACCTCCACCCCCTCCCGGGAAAGGAGGGCTTGAGCGGTGGAGAGGGCCCCCTTGGGGGTAAGCCGCACCAAGAGGACCTCCTCCTTGTTTCCCGGGGGGAGGGTGAGGTCCAAGGGCACCGCCACCTCTCCCACCCGCAGCCGGGTGCCGAAGGTGGAAAGGGGCAAGGGGAAGGGGTTGGGGTTTTGGAAACCCACCCTGATTCCCAGGAGGAGGGCTGGCTCCGGGCTTAGCTCAAAACCCCGGATCTCCGCCCCCAGGAAACGGGCTTCTGGGGTGAGGGTTTGCGGGGCGCAGGCGGCCAGAAAACCTAGCGTCATGACTAGCAGGGCGACCTTTCTCATAGAATCCATCCCTCCTCCTTCAGCTTATCCAAAACCGGAAGGAACCTGGGCCAAAGGGGGCTTTCCGGGGGATAGGGGGGCCTGGGATACCCGGCAGGCAGCCCCAGGTGGCGGAGGGCTTGCTTGAGGAGGGGTACCCCGCCCTGGGCGAGGAGGCTCCCCAAGGGGAAGAGCCTCCTTTGCAGGGCCTGGGCCTCCGCCAGGCGCCCGGCCCGGAAGGTTTCCAGGAGGGTGCGGTAGGCCCTGGGGGCCAGGTTGGCCGCCGCCAGGATGCCCCCTTCCGCCCCCAGGGCCAAAGCCCCCAGGAGGGTGGGGGCGTGGCCGGTGAAGACCCGGAAATCCCTTAGATGGGCTTGGTAAAAGGCCAGGCGGGAAAGGTCGCCGCTGGAGTCCTTGATTCCCATGATCCTGGGGTGTTGGGCCAGGGCTTCCACCGCAGAAAGGGGGAGGTCCACCTTGGTGTTCTGGGGCACGTGGTAAAGGAACACGGGCATCCTCTCCGCCAGGGCCTGGTAGTAGGCCACCAGCCCCTCGCCCAGGCTGGCGTGGTGGTACCGGGGAGGCGTGACCAGGGAGGCCATGGCGCCTGCCTCTTGGGCCTCGAGGAGGGCCCCCTCCGCCTGGGGTAGGGTTTCCTCCATGAGGCCCACCAGGAAAGGCTTCCGGGGTTTTAAGGCCCGAAGCCCCCTGGCCCGCTCCTCGGGGGTGAGGTGCACGCCTTCCCCGCCTGAGCCGTAGATGAGAAGCCCGTCCACCAGGGGTTCCAGGGCTTCCGCCAGTTCCCGAAAGGCCCCCACGTCCAGGCGACCTTCCCGGTCGAAGGGGGTGGGGATGGGAGGGAGGATCATCTGGGCCTCCTCAGGCTAAGGACCAGCACCAGGAGGTGGAGCCCGTAGGCCAGGATCAGGAAGGTGGGTGTCTTGCCCTCCAGCACGGCAAAAAGCCCGTAGGCGAAAAGGAGGAGGAGGACGAGGCCTAGCCCCGAGGAGAACCCCAGGCTTCCCGGCACCAGAAGGCGCACCCCCAGGGCCCAGGAGGGGGGGACCGGGGTCCTGCGCCGGGGTAAGAGGAAGGTGAGGAGGTGGTAGAGGAGAAGGAGCCAGAATCCGGCGAAGGCCCAGGGCCTCACCCCTTCAGGAAGGGGAATGCCCAGGCGCAGGAATCCCCGGAAGGGATCCTCTTGGAGGCGCTTGAGCTCCACCTGGAGGAGGGCCAGGTAAAGGCTTCGCAAGCTGGGGCCTGGCTCCCTGGCTCCCCAGGGGTCCTGGCCCAGCCCCAAGGCGGTGCGGATGGGGCCCTCGTGGGGAGCTCGGCGGTAGGCTTGGGCCAAGGAGGCCTCGTCCCCCCTGAGGGCCAAGGCGAAGGGCAAGGAGGCTTCCTTCAGGAGGCCCAGGGCCTCCTTGGGGGCCTCCGAAAGGAGGGCGTAGCCCAGAAGGGCCTTGGCCTCAGGGGTGGAGGGCAGGGTGCGCAGCCAGTCCTGGGCTTTTTGGGTGCGGAGGGTCCCCTGGTCCAAGGGGGGGGTGAAAAGCTCCCCCCGCACCCGGGCGTCCAATCCCTGGAGGAGGAGGCCCAGGCCGAGGGCTAGGAAGAGGGCCAGGGCCAGGACCCGTTCCCCCAGGCTGGCGTAGGCCAGGTGGAGGTGCCTGAAGCGCAGGAGTGGGTGCTTCCAGAATCCGCCCAAGTAGCCGCCAAGGGGCTTCAGGTCCTTTAGCTGGGCGGGCAGGTAGAAGAGGAAGAGGTAGAGCATGAGGGTCAGGTAGGCCAGGCCCAGGGTCCAAAGGGCAGGGGGAAGCAGGGTAAGCTGCGGGGGAAGCCAGGCCCTTAGGAGTTTCTCTGCTTCGCGGAAGCGCAAGGCTTGGGCAGGGTACCCGTGGGCCTCGAGGTACAGGGCCGTTTCCCTAAAAAAGGCCAACGAACCGGGGAAAAGGGGAGTGTAGCGGAGAAGGGTCTGGGCCAGGAGAAGGGCCTTTTCGGGATCCTTCTGCCGCAGGGAGCTGGAGGCCTCCGCCATGCGGGCCACCTCCGCCTGGCCGAAGAAGAGTTCCGGCCTGTGTCCCCGGGCCAGGAGGTCCTGGCCGTAGGCCATGAGGTCCTCCGGGGTCAGGGTGGCGGGGTCTTGGGTCCAGTAGGCGAAGTAAGGCCAGGGCTTCGGGGGCTTCAGAGCTTCCAAGAGGGAGCCCAGGACCTCTAAATCCTCCTCCTTCCCCTCAAAGGGCACCCGGGGGAAGGGGATGGGCAGGACCCAGTCCCCCTGTAGGAGGGCCTCGGGGCCTGGGCGGAGGGCCAGGATGCGGGCGGGGGCGAAGTGAAAGGACAGGGTTTCCCCCTTGAGGCTGGTTTCCACCACCAAAATCCCCTGGGCCACGAACACCTTATCCCCCTGGACCAAAGGGCCCAACCAGTCCCCCGGGGGCAGGGCCAGGAGGCCCCAGGGGAGCTTAAGGCCCTCCTGGGTTAGCTCGGGGGTGGTGGGGGCAAGGGCGGTGAAGCGGGCTTCCAAGGCACCGGCGGGAAGGGAAAGTCGGATGCGGTACTCCCCGGGGGCCTTGGGGCTTAGCTCCAGCTGGAACCTTCCCTTCTGGACCTCCACCTCCAGGGTCTGCTGACCTTCCGGCCCCTCCAGCACCAGGGGGAAGCGCCCCTCGGGCAGGTCCCTACCCTCCAAAACCACGGACCGCCCCACCTGGACCTCCTTCGGGACCACCAGGCTTTGGCCCAGAACCGGGAGTCCCATGGCCAAGAGGAGGCCGATGGCCCGGGTCAGGAACGTGCGCATGGGGTTATTCTACAGGCATGGGTCTTTTGGACATGATCGGCCCGGTGATGGTGGGGCCTTCCTCCAGCCACACCGCCGGGGCCTGCCGCCTGGCCCTTTTGGCCCGCCACCTTTTGGGGGAGAGACCCAAGCGGGTGGAGTTTGGCCTGCATGGTTCCTTTGCCAAAACGGGAAAGGGCCACGGCACCCACCTGGCCCTGGTGGCAGGGGTCTTGGGCTTCAAGCCCGACGACGAGCGGCTTAAGGAGAGCCTCTCTCTGGCGGAAAGGGAGGGCCTCGAGGTGGTCTTCAAGGCGGTGGAGCTAGGGGATGTGCACCCCAACACCGTGCGCATGGTCCTGGAGGGGGAGCAGGAGCGCATCACCGTTACGGGTAGCTCCCTGGGAGGGGGGTTGGTGCGCATCTTTGACCTGGATGGCTTTGAGGTGCGCATCACTGGGGCCGCTCCCACCTTGGTGATCCGCAACGTGGATACCCCGGGCGTGGTGGCCCGGGTGGCCCGGATCCTGGCCGATGACGAGGTCAACATCGCCTACCTCACGGTAAGCCGCAAGAAGCGGGGTGGGGAGGCCATGATGAGCCTGGAGGTGGACCGGCCCCTTTCCGAGGTTCCCCTGAGGTACCTGGAGCACCTCTCCTACATCCTCTGGGTGCGGCAGATCCCCCCGGTGATGGACTAAAGCTCCTTGCCCGAGGGGAGCTCCAGGCGCAAACACGCCCCGCCCAAGGGGCCCTTGCAGGAAAGAAGCCTTCCCCCGTGGGCCTCGGCCACCCGCTTGGCGGTGTAGAGGCCGAGCCCCGAGCTTCCCCGGTTCCCATGGCCCTGGCGGAAGGGCTGGGCCAGGGCCTCGAGGGGCAGGGGAAGCCCATCCCCGTCGTCCTCCACCTGCAAGGCTCCCTCCTCCACCCAGATGCGCACCTGGGTCTTGGCGTGCCGGAGGGCGTTATCCAGAAGGTTGGCCAGGGCCCTTTCCAAAAGGGGCCGCTCCCCCCGGGCCAGGCCTGCTCCCTCCACCGCAAGGCCGAGCCCCCGCCTTGCCGCCTCCTCCTGGTAGCGCAGGAGGAGATCCTCGGCCAGGGCCCGGAGGTTCAGGGTTTTCCACTGGGGGGTGCGGGCCTCGAGGCGGGAGAGGGCCAGGAGGTTTTCCACCAGGAGGTGGGCCTCTAAAAGCTCCCGCCTCAAGGCCCAAAGGAGTTCCACCCGCTTCTCCCTTCCCAGGTGGTCGGCCTTCTCCAGGTACTCCAGGGCCCGGATGGCGGAAAGCAGGGGGGTTTTCAGGTCGTGGGCTAGGGCCCCGTAGAAGGCTTCCCGGGCCTCCATGAGGCGCTGGAGGCGTTGAAGAAGCTCCCCAAAGCGGGCGCGGAGCAGGGCGATCTCCCTGGGGGGAGGCTCCTTGGGGCTGGGGAGCTTGAGCTGGTCCACCGGGCCCTCCTTTAAGGAGAGGTAGGCCAGGGCGCGGGTGAGCTCCTCGAGGGGCCTAAGGAGGCTCCGGGCCAGAAAATATCCCACCGCCCCGGAGACCAAGGCGATGAGGAGAAGCCAAAGCGCCAGGGGCAGCCAGGGACCCTCCCCCATGAGGCCCAGGGTGAGGGCCAGGACCAGGTTGGGCAGGAAAGCCAGGAGGGCGATAACCAGGGCCAGCCTTGCCCTAAGGCTCATCCCGCCCCGCCGAGAGCACCGCCAGGAAGGCCTCCTGGGGCACCTCCACCTTGCCGATGGCCTTGAGCCGCTTCTTCCCCTCTTTTTGCTTCTCCAGAAGCTTCTTCTTCCGGGTCACGTCCCCGCCGTAGCACTTGGCCAGCACATCCTTGCGCAGGGCCTTCACCGTGGCCCGGGCGATGATCTTTCCCCCGATGGCGGCCTGGATGGGCACCTCAAAGAGCTGCCGGGGGATGACCTCCGCCAGCTTGTCCACCATGGCCCGGGCCAGGGCGTAGGCCTTGTCCCGGTGGGCGATGAAGGTGAGGGCGTCCACGGGTTCCCCGTGCACCAGCACGTTCACCTTGACCAGGTCCCCGGGCTGGTAGCCCACCTGCTCGTAGTCCATGGAGGCGTAACCCCGGGAGAGGCTTTTCAGGCGGTCGTGGAAGTCGTAGAGGATCTCGGCAAAGGGTACCTCATAGACCAGCTCCACCCTCTTGGTTTCCCCGGGAAGATAGGTCATGTTCACCAAGCGACCCCGTTTTTCTTGGACAAGTTGCATGATTGCCCCCACGTATTCCTCGGGGGTGAAGACGGTGAGCTTCACATAGGGCTCGAGGATCTCCTCGATCTTCGTGGGATCAGGGAGGTCGGCGGGGTTTAAGACCTCCA
This sequence comes from Thermus neutrinimicus, assembly GCF_022760955.1. Classification (NCBI taxonomy): domain Bacteria; kingdom Thermotogati; phylum Deinococcota; class Deinococci; order Thermales; family Thermaceae; genus Thermus; species Thermus neutrinimicus. Next base: position 19,579 of record NZ_JAKTNU010000002.1, on the reverse strand, counting down.
CCTCCCCTCCGCCCTTCAGGCGCACCTTGTAGACCACGCTGGGGGCGGTGGCGATGAGCTCCAGGCCGAACTCCCGCTCCAAGCGCTCCTGAACGATTTCCGCGTGGAGAAGTCCCAGGAAGCCACAGCGGAAACCGAAGCCCAAGGCGGTGGAGGTTTCCGGCTCAAAGGACAGGGCGGCGTCGTTGAGCTTGAGCTTTTCCAGGGCGTCCCTAAGCCTTCCGTAGTCCCCGGAGTCCACGGGGTAGAGGCCGGCGAAGACCACGGGTTTGGCCGGGCGGAAGCCGGGGTAGGGGGTGTCGGTGGGCCTATGGGCGTGGGTGATGGTATCCCCCACCTGCACGTCGTGGATGTCCCGGATGGCGGCCACCAGCCAGCCCACCTCCCCGGCGGTGAGCTCCTCCACGGGGATGAGCCCCTGGGGGGTAAAGATCCCCACCTTGTCCACGGTGAACTCCTTGCCGGTGGAGTAGATGCGGATCCGGTCCCCCGGGCGCACCCGGCCCTCAAAGAGGCGGAGGTAGGGGATGACCCCCTGGTAGGCGTCGTAAAGGGAGTCGAAGATGAGGGCCTTAAGGGGGGCCTCTGGGTCTCCCTTAGGGGGTGGGATGCGCCTTACGATGGCCTCGAGGATCTCCTCCACGCCTTCCCCCGTCTTCCCGGAGGCGAAGATGGCCTCGTCGGCGGCAAGCCCCAGGACCTCCTCCACCTCAAAGGCCACTTCCAGGGGCCTGGCGTTGGGAAGGTCGATCTTGTTGATGACGGGGATCATCACATGGCCGTGCTCCAGGGCCATGTAGAACTTGGCCAGGGTCTCGGCCTCCACCCCCTGGCTGGCATCCACCACCAGAAGGACCCCTTCCACCGCCGCCAGGGCCCGGGAGACCTCGTAGGTGAAGTCCACGTGGCCCGGGGTATCGATCAGGTTGAAGATGTAGGTTTCCCCGTCCTTGGCCCGGTACTCCACCCGCACGGCGCTGGCCTTGATGGTGATGCCCCGCTCGCGCTCTAGCTCCAGGGAGTCCAGAAACTGTTCCCGCATCTCCCGTTCGCTCACCGCATGGGTCAGCTGGAGGATGCGGTCCGCCAGGGTGGACTTCCCGTGGTCCACATGGGCGATGATGGAGAAGTTGCGGATGCGCCTGCCATCCATCCTTCTCATCGTCCAGGGTGGAGGGGGCAAAGTCAAGCTGGCCTCCCGTTCCCGTGGGCGGTACGGGTAGAATGCGGCATGTCCCCTGAGATCTGGCCGGGGCTGGTCCGCCTCTACTGGCGACTGGCCCTGATCCCTGTGGTGTGGATCCCGGTGGTGGTGCTGTATGGGGACCGGGTGATGTACGGGGCCACGCTCCTTTACTGGTTAAGCCTTCCGGCGGCCTACATCCTGGGCAGGGTGACGGGCTTGGGGCGCCTGGCCGTGGCCCTGCACCTGGGGGTGGCCCTTTTCACCGCCCTAATGAGCCTGGTGGCCCCGCCGGAGGCGGTGGTCACAGGTCTTTCCGGGGAGGATTGGCGGCTTGGGGTCATGGCCTTTTTCACCGTGGGCGCGTATGCCTTTGCCGCCTTTGCTGGCTGGCCTGGGCTTTGGCTGGTCTTGGCCTATGTGGTTCTTGCCCCTTGGCCCATGGCGGAGACTCGCTTTTTGGTGGCGGCGGGGGGACTTTTGGCCAGCATAGCCGGCCTCAGCGTGGCGGCCATGATCCGGCGCCTTCAAGCTTTGCAAAGCCTCATCCAGAGCGAGGCCCTCACCGACCCCCTCACGGGTCTGGGCAACCGCCGCTCCCTGGAGCGGGACTTTCCCCGGCTTCAGGCCCTAGCCGCCCGGGAGGGGCTTTCCCTGGTCCTTTCCCTCTGGGACCTGGACGACCTCAAGGCGGTGAATGACCGGGAGGGGCATAGGGCGGGGGATGCCCAGCTGGTCCGCTTCGCTACCCTCCTGCGGGAGGAGGCCCGGGAGGGGGACGCCCTTTACCGAGTGGGTGGGGACGAGTTTGTGGGCCTGCACCTGGGCTTAGGGGACGGAGCCTCCTTGGAGGCGCGGATCCATGCCCGCTTCCCCTCGGTTTCCGTGGGGTTCAGCCCGGCGGAGGGGAGGGAGCTCTTGCGGGCCCTCGAGGAGGCCGATGGGCTTATGTACCGTAAGAAGGGGAGATGAGGGCCCTTGCCCCAGAGTTTTGAACCGGGTAAACTTTTCTCGGGGGGTTTCCTTGGAACTGGAGAAATCCATCCAGGATCTGGCCCGGTGCTTTGCCCGGGAGCGCATCCTGCCCCAGGCCAAGCACCTGGACCAGGAGGCCCGGTTTCCCTGGCCCCTGTTTCGGGAGGCGGCAGGGCTTGGTTTTCCTGTTCTGGTGGTCCCGGAGGAGCTGGGCGGAGCCGGCCTTGGGCCCAGGAGCCTGGTCCTGGTGGCGGAGGAGCTGGCCTACGCCTGCACCGGGGTAGCGGCGGCCTTGCTTCTCAACAACCTGGTGGCGGATGCCCTTCTCCTCTCGGGAAGCCCCCATGCCCGAGGCTTTCTGCCCCGGCTTAGGGAGGAGGTGGCCTCCTATGCCCTCACCGAGCCCCACGCGGGGTCGGATGTGGCCGCCATCCGTACCTGGGCAGAAAGGGTGGCGGGAGGGTACCGCCTTTACGGGCGGAAAACCTGGATCAGCCACGCCCCAGAAGCTTCCTTTTTCGTGGTCTTCGCCAAGGTAGCGGAGGGCCGGGAGGGGATCGCCGCCTTCCTGGTGGAGCGGGGGAAGGGGGTGGAGGTGGGGCCTCCTTTGCCTAAGCTGGGACAGAAGGCTTCCCCGGCGGCGGAGGTGTATCTGGATGGGGTTTTTGTACCGGAGAAGGGCCTGATCGCCCGGGAGGGGTTTGCCCTGGCCATGCGGGTGTTCAACCGCTCCCGCCCCATGGTGGCGGCTTTGGCGGTGGGGCTTTTGCGGAGGGCGCTGGAGGAGGCCCTGGCCTACGCCGCCCTGCGGGAGGCTTTCGGCAAGCCCCTTTTGCAGCATGAGGGGGTGGGGTTTAAACTGGCGGAGATCCACATGGACCTGGAGGCCGCCCGCCTCCTTACCTTGAAGGCCGCCGATCTGGCGGAGCGAGGCGAGGAGAACGCCTTGGAGGCGGCCACGGCCAAGGCCTTTGCTGCCGACGCTGCCGTGCGGGGGGTGTCGGAGGCCCTCCAGGTATTTGGCGGAAACGGTTACAGCGAGGAGTATCCCTTAGCCAAGCTGTACCGCGACGCCAAGGTGCTCCAGATCTACGAGGGAACCTCCGAAATCCAAAGGCTCATTGTCCTGCGGGAGCTGGCAAGGAGGCGGATATGGGAGAGCCGGTGATCCTCGAGGCGGTACGTACCCCCATCGGCAAGAGGAATGGCGCCTTGCGGGAGTGGCGGCCCGATGCCCTTTACGCCCAGGTCTTGGACGCCCTTCTGGAGCGCACTGGGATTGACCCCGGCCTCATCGGGGATGTGGTCACGGGCTGCGTGACCCAAGCTGGGGAGCAGGGAGCCAATATCGGGCGGCTTGCCGTTCTCCTTTCCCGCCTCCCCAAAGAGGTTCCGGCGGTCTCCTTAAACCGCATGTGCGGCTCGGGCCAACAGGCAGTGCATTTTGCTGCCCAAGCCATCGCCGCTGGCGACCTGGACTTCGCCATCGCTGGCGGGGTAGAGAGCATGACCCGGGCCCCCATGTTCTCCGACATCGGGGGAGGCTTCCACACCTTAAACCCGGCCCTTTTCCAGCGTTACGAGCTCGTCCACCAGGGGGAGAGCGCCGAACGCATCGCCAGGAAGTACGGCCTTTGCCGAGAGGAGCTGGACGAGTGGGGCTATCTCTCCCACAAACGGGCAGCCCGGGCCATTCATGAAGGCCGCTTCCGGACCCAGATCCTCCCCCTGGAGGGGGTGGATGGGGAGGGCAGGCCCTTCCTGTTGGACCGCGATGAAGGGGTGCGCTTTGACGTGGACTACGAGAGGATGCTGGCCTTGAAACCCGTCTTCCGGGAGGACGGGGTGGTGACCGCCGGCAACTCCAGTCAGATCTCCGACGGGGCGGCGGCCCTCCTCCTGGGGGACCGGGAAAAGGCCTTGGCCTTGGGCCTTCGTCCCCGGGCCCGTTTCCTGGCCCGGGTGGTGGTGGCTGGGGATCCCACCCTGCAGCTTTTGGAGGTGATCCCCGCCACAAAAAGGGCCTTGGAGAAAGCGGGGCTTTCCCTTAGGGACCTGGACGTCATCGAGATCAACGAGGCCTTTGCCAGCGTGGTCCTGGCCTTCCTGCGGGAGTTCCACCCTGACCCCGAGAAGGTGAACCCCAACGGCGGGGCCATCGCCCATGGCCATCCCTTAGGGGCCACAGGGGCCATCCTTATGACCAAGCTCCTTTACGAGCTGGAGCGCACCGGGGGGGAGTTTGGCCTGCAGGTGATGTGCATCGGCCATGGGCAGGCCACGGCCACCATCATCCAAAGGATTTAGGGGTAGGTTATGGAACGAAGCGCCTTGGTGACAGGGGGAGCCTCGGGGCTTGGGAGGGCTGCGGCCCTGGCCCTAAGGGATAGGGGCTACAAGGTGGTGGTCTTGGACCTCACGCGGGGGGAGGATCCGGGCCTTGTTTACCTGAAGGGGGATGTGACCCGGGAGGAGGATGCCGGGCGGGCGGTGGAGCTCGCGGCCTCCCAGGCTCCCCTTTTCGCGGTGGTGAATGTGGCGGGAATCGGTTTGGTCCGCAAGGTTTTGGGTCGGGAAGGCCCCCATGACCTGGAAGGCTTCCGCAAGGTGGTGGAGGTGAACCTCATCGGCACCTTTAACGTCTTGCGCCTGGCGGCTTGGGCCATGCGGGAGAACCCTCCCGACGCCGAGGGGCAACGGGGGGTGGTGGTGAACACCGCCAGCGTGGCCGCCTTTGAAGGCCAGGTGGGCCAGGTGGCCTACGCGGCCAGCAAGGGGGGTGTGGTGGGCCTCACCCTTCCCGCGGCCCGGGAGCTTGCGGACTGGGGAATCCGGGTGGTGACGGTGGCCCCTGGCCTCTTCGATACCCCCCTCCTCCAGGGTCTTCCGGAAAAGGCCAAGGCTTCCTTGGCGGAACAGGTGCCTTTTCCTAAGCGGCTGGGCAGGCCGGAGGAGTACGCTCTACTGGTCCTCCACATTTTGGAAAACCCCATGCTGAACGGGGAGGTGATCCGCCTGGATGGCGCCTTGCGCATGGCCCCCAGGTAGGATTCTGGACCTTACCCGGCTTCTCCCCGGGCCCTTGGCGGGGAAGCTTCTGAGGGATTTGGGTTTTCCCGTCCTCAAGGTAGACCCCCCGCAAGGGGATCCCCTAAGGGACTGGGCCCCGGAAACCTACGCCTTCCTGAACGGCAACAAAGAGGTTGTGACCCTGGACCTGAAGGGTAAGGAAGGCCGGGAAAGGTTTCTCTCTTTGCTGCCGGAGGCCGTCATCCTCCTGGAGTCCAACCGCCCCGGGGTTATGGAGGGCTTGGGCCTGGGGCCAGAGGTGCTCCTTGGGATCCATCCCCGCCTGGCCTACGTCCGGCTTCGGGGCTACCCCGATTCCCCGGACCCGGGCCACGACCTTACCTACCTGGCGGAAGCGGGGCTTCTGGGGCGCTTTCCCTGGCAGTCCTTCCAGTTTGCCGACCTGGCCAGTGCCTACGCTCTGGCCCTGGCGGCGCTCAAGGGGCTCCTCCTAGGGGGCGGGGTATACGAGGTGGCCCTTTCTGAGGCGGTCAAGGCCATGGCCTATCCCCCCATTCCCTTTTTGGACGGTTCCGCCCTCTGCTATGGGGTCTACCCTGTCCGGGAGGGAAAGGTGGCCCTAGCGGCCTTGGAGCCCCATTTCTGGGCCCGGTTTTGCGAGGCAGCGGGGTTGCCTGAGCTCCTTCCCTTGGCCTTTAGTCCGGCGGAACCGGGCGACCCGGGTTACCAACGGCTACGGGCCTTCTTCCAGGGGAAGGCCGCCTGGGAGTGGGAGGCCTGGGCCAGGGAGAAGGGGCTTCCCCTCCGGGCGGTGCGGGGCTAGCGGGCGGTCCATCCCAAGTCGATGGGAAAGACGGCCCCGGTGATGGCGGAGGCCTTTTCCGAGGCTAGGAAAAGGGCCAGTTCGGCTATCTCTTCCGGTTCAATGAGGCGTTTGATGGCCGCCTGGGCCAGGAAGACCTTTTCCACCACCTCGCTTTCGGGGATGGCCAGGGTGCGGGCCTGGTCGGCGATCTGGTTCTCCACCAAGGGGGTGCGCACGTAAGCGGGGGCGATGGCGTTCACGGTGATGCCAAAGGGACCCGCCTCGAGGGCCACGGTCTTCGTGAGGCCCAAAAGCCCGTGCTTGGCGGAGATGTAGGCGGACTTGTAGGGGCTTGCCACCAGGCCGTGGACGCTGGCGATGTTGAGGATCCGCCCCCAGCCCTTGGCCTTCATCCCCGGAAGCAGAGCCTTGATGAGCTGGAAGGGGGCGGTGAGCATCACCTGGAGCATCTTTTGCCAGATTTCCAAAGGGAAGTCTTCCACGGGGTCAATGTGCTGGAAGCCCGCGTTGTTGACCAGGATGTCCACCCCATGCCGGGCGGCTTCCCTCCCCAGCTCCTCTACCGCGTGAGGGTTGGCTAGATCTGCCTGAAGGAATATCCCGCCTAGCTCCTCCGCCAAGGCGGAGGCGTCCTTTAGGTCGTGTACCAATACCAAGGCCCCTTCCCGGGCGAAGGTCCTGGCGATGGCTAGGCCGATGCCGCTTCCGGCACCGGTGATCAGAATCCTCTTACCCCGAAACCCCTCCATCTTTTTCCTCCTGGGCCAGGGCCCGTAAACGGAAGCGCTGAATCTTGCCCGTGGGAGTAAGGGGAAGTTCCTCCACAAAGCGAACTTCCCGGGGGTAGGCGTGGTGGCCCAACCTGGTTCTGACCAGGGCCTTGAGCTCCTCAGCGAGGACTGGCCTAGGTGAGTAGCCTGGGCGTAACTTTACGAAGGCCGCCACCCTTTCTCCCCTTTCTGGATCAGGTAACCCCACAACCCCCACCATGGCCACCGCTGGGTGGGTTAAGAGCACCTCCTCCACCTCAAAGGGGCTTATCCGGTACCCCGCCGACTTGATGAGGTCGTCCTTGCGGCCCTTAAACCATAGGTATCCCTCATCGTCCTTGGCGGCCAGGTCTCCTGTGAGAAGGTAAGGGCCCAGGAACTTCGCCTGGGTGGCCTCAGGGTTTTGCCAATAGCCGAGAAAGGCTACGGGGTCTGGGGTTTTTAGCCCAATTTCCCCCACCTCTCCGGGTTCCGCTTGGCTTCCGTCCTCCCGTAAGACCACCACCTCATGGCCAGGATAGGGCAAACCCATGGACCCGGGGCGGATGGGGTAGATGAGGAAGGAGTTGCCCACCAATAGGTTGGCTTCAGTCTGGCCGTAGAACTCATTCACAGGCAACCCAAGGTTCTCCTGTGCCCAAGTTTGGAGCTCCTCCCCAAGGGGTTCACCCCCGGAATGCACGCTCTTTAGACGTAGCCGCTTTTTCTTGAGGGGGCCTAGGCTCCGCAAGATTTTCAGGGCCGTAGGGAAGAGGAAGGTGTGGGTGACCCCAAAGCGTTCCATGATCCACAGGGCTTCCTCTGGGTCAAAGCGCCTGGCCCTGTAGGCGATCACCGTGAAGCCGTAATACAGGGCTGGGAAGAGAACGTCCATGAGGCCGCCCATCCAGGCCCAGTCAGCTGGGGACCAGTAGACGGCAGGACGCCGAGGGAAGTTGGAGTAAAGATAGAAACCGGGTAAGTGGCCGATCAAGGTGCCATGGGGTAGCAAAGCCCCTTTGGGCTTGCCCGTGGTGCCCGAGGTGTAGATCAGAAGGGCGGGGTCATTGGGCCGGGTGGGGTGGGGCTTGGGGTCCGGCGTCACCCTCTCGGCCATGGCCCAGAGGGCCTCCTTAGGGACGACCTTGACGCCTTCGGGAATCGCATTCTCCAGCGCTTCCAGGACCTCCATATCCGCCAAGACCACCTTGGCCATCCCATGCTCCAGCCGATAACGGATGGCTTCGCTACCAAATAGGACCGAAAGGGGGAGGGCGATGGCCCCGATCCGGTAGGTGGCCAGGTAGGCCAAGGCGGCCTCTAGGCTCTGGGGGAGTAGGATGGCCACCCGGTCCCCGGGAGCGACCCCATAAGCCTTAAGGACCATAGCCCACTTCGCGGAGAGGAGGCTCAACTGGGCATAGGTGGCCTTCCGTCCCCCGGGTTCCAGCAAGGCGGTGCCCCTGGGGTTAGCCCTGGCCCAGCGGTCCACTGTGTCCGCGGCCAGGTTGAAGCGGCGGGGGGTAGGCCAGCGAAACCTTGCCAGGAGTTGGTTTCTGTTTTCCTTCCTAAGCCGGAGCCGCTCCATCTTGGACCTCCCCGGCGGCTATCCCCACAACCCCAAGGCCTTGGGTAACCAGAGGACGATCTGGGGGAAAAGGCCGATGAGGATAACCCCGATAAGCTGGAGGAGAATAAAGGGGACCACGCCCCGGTAGATATCCCAGGTGGTGACCTCTGGGGGGGCAATGCCCTTTAGGTAGAAGATGGTGTAGGCAAAGGGTGGGGTCAGGAAGGAGGTTTGCATGGTAACGATGAGGAGCATGGAGAACCAGAGGAGGTCCAGTCCCAAGGTTGTGGCAATGGGAATGAATAGGGGTACGGTGATCATGACAATGCCGATCCAATCCACGAACATGCCCAAAATGAAGACGATGAACAGCATTACAAGGAGTACAGCCCACACGGGAATGTCTAGACCCGCCACCAAGTGGGCTACCGCATCCCCTCCCCGAAGGCGGACGAAAATAGCGCTTAAGAACCCTGCTCCGATCAGAACCATATAGACCATGGCGCTGATCCGCACAGCGCGGTAAGCAGCCTCAAACAGGCTTCTTAAGGTGAGCTTTTTGTAGGCTAGGGCCAGGAGAAGGGAGCCAAAAGCCCCGAGGGCCGCCGCTTCCGTGGGGGCAGCTAGCCCGAAGAAGATGGAGCCCAAGACAGCAAGGATCAGAAGTCCTACAGGAAGGATAGAAACCGCGGCATCCGCTATCTTTTTCCTCCAGGGAATGGGCTCACCTTTATAGGCAGGTCCCTCCTCAGGGCGAAGGCGGCATAGGAGGGCAACGTAGAGCACGTACAAGCCGGAAAGAAGGAGGCCCGCGGGTATCGCTGCCAGGAACAAGGCTCCAATGGATATACCGGCAGTGGGTCCATAGACCACCAGCATGATGCTAGGGGGAATGAGAATACCTAGGGCTCCCCCAGCGCAGACAACCCCCGTGGTCAGGGGCTTGCTGTAACCGTATTTAAGCATCTGTGGCAAAGCCAAGATGCCGATGGCCACCACCGAGGCCCCCACCACTCCCGTGGCGGCGGCAAAGATGGTGGCCGCGAGCACCGTGGCAATAGCCAGGCCCCCTCGGATGTGGCCCACCCACTCCAGGACTGTCCGGTACAGTTGGCTAGCGAGCCCTGTCTGCTCGATCACTACTCCCATGAACACGAATAAGGGGATGGCGATGAGGATGTAGTCCTGGAGCACTTGGAACAGCCTTAGCATGAAGATGTTTCCCACAAATGGACCGATTAGGGCAAGGCCGTAAAGGGTGGCGACGCCCGCTAAAGCGAAGGCGATGGGGAAACCGAGGATTACGGCCCCGATTACGGAGAGGAGCATGAGCCCCACCAAGGCTTCAGAGGTTAGATCAGCCCCTCGAAGCCAGGCGATGGCGGGGCCCAACAACACCAGGACCAGGAGGAAAAGGGTGAGCCCAAGGGGCAAGGATAGGGATCTTTCCTGGGCCGGGCTCATACCTTTTCCCCCTTAAGGGCCAGGATCAGGGCCCGAAGGAATTGGGCAAGGGATTGGAGGGCCAGCAGCCACATACCCACCATGACCCAGGTTTTGAAGGGGTAGATGGGAGGGAGCCAGGTCCCGGCGGTGTAGCGCTCGCCTATCCGCCAGGAGTTAAGCACATGCCCCGGCATTGGGGCAAGGAGGACATAGAGGAAGGGAAAGAGAAGGACCAGAAAGAGGAAAGCCTCGAGGGCCGCAGCCCAGCGCGGGGGCAAGTAATGGGAGAACAAGTCCACACGTACGTGCTCGTTGCGCTGCAGAACGTGGCCCATGGATAGGACCATGAAGAGGCTGGTAAGCATGTAGCTCATGTCGTAGCTCCAAAGGGTGGGGCTTTTAAAGAGGTAGCGCATCCCTACCTCGTACGTTAGGGTAAGCCCAAGAAGGACCATGAAGACGGAGGAGAAACGGCTAAGGCTGGCGTTGATGAGGTCTATGGTTCTAAGAAGTGCAGCCATGGCCATCCCTTCCCCTTCCTTGCCAACAGGCTATATCACCCTATAGGGTTGGGGCACGCGGTGCGCTTCCCGGACGGGGATGGGGGTCATCAGTTCGTCGTAAGCGGCGTAGCGGCGGTGGTAGCTTAAGGCCGAGTCCAGCACCTGCTTGAAGAAGGGATTGGCCTCGGCCTGTTTCTTAAGGTACTCCATGGCCACTTTGTAAATCTCCCATTGGGTTTGCCTTTCTACCGATACTTGTTGGTTGCCCCGCCGCTTGAACAAGTCTATGTACTCCATGCTCTTGTCCAAGTCGTAGACCAGGCTCCAAAGCGTGGTTGCCCTAGCGGCTTCCTCTACGATCACTTTGAGATCGCTCGGCAACCGATCCCAGGCAGTCTTATTGATCACAAGCTCAAAGAGCACTGTGGGCTGGTGCATGCCTGGTCCGGTGAAGTAGCGGGCCACCTCGTGGAACCGGAGGAGGTAGTCGGTGTAAGGGGTGTTGAACTCTGTGGCATCTATGACGCGGCGCTCCATGGCGGTGTAGAGCTCAGCGGCCGGTAAGGTTACCACGGCCACTCCCAACCCCCGGAGAATCTCGCCCCAAATCCCGGGTGCCCGGTATTTCAGACTCCGCCAGTCCTCTAGCCGGCGCAAGGGTTTATGGGACCAGGCCACTATTTCCGCATGGGTGATGCCACAGGGAAGTACCTTTACGTTGAGCCTTAGATCATCGTAGATCTTCTGCCAGAACTGGAGGCCCCCTCCTTCGTAAACCCAGGCTAGGTGGGAAAGGGGAGCGAAAAGGAAGGGGACTGAGGCGAAGAATGCGGCGGCGGGGTTCCGGCCTATCCAGTAGGCGCTCCAGCTGTGCATGGCTTGGACGACCCCGGAGTGGGCAGCATCCAGAACCTCAAAGGCTCCCACGATGGCGCCGCTCGGTTGGACGTCCACCACCATCCGGCCCCCGCTCATCTCCTCCACCTTCTTGGCCCAGAACTGGGCCATGTGATGCAGGTGAATGGTGGCAGGCCAGGAGGTGGCCATGGTCCAGCGCACCTCGGGGCGCCTTTGGGCCACCGCTTGGCCGCTTAGGGTTGCGGCGCCCAGGGTGATGCCCGCTTTCAGGAAAGTCCGCCGATCTGTACGAAACCGCTTGGATGCCTTCTGAGCTGCCACCTGCTTTTTCACGTTCCACCTCCCATCAACACCACCGCCCGGCCTACAATTTCCCCCTTATCCAGGTGCCGGTAGGCCAGGTCGGCTTCCTCCAAAGCGAAGCGGTCGCTAACCCCTGCACCCACCCCCACGATGCCCGCTTGCGCCAGTTTAAGGAGGATGGGCATGTCCTTCCGGGGCTTGGCCCCGTAGGAGCCTAGGATCCTAAGCTTGCGCCGGACCAACCGGGTGATCTCCACCCCGGCCTCCACCCCTTGGGGGGCGATGCCCACGGGTACCATCCTTCCCCCGTCCCGGAGGAGGTTTAGGGCCAAACGGAAGGTTTCCGGTTTCCCTAAGGCCTCGAAGGCCACGTCCACGCCTCGCCCGCCCGTCAGGTCTTGGACCGCTTGGGGGGCTTCCGCCGGGACAAAGGTGTGGGTGGCGCCAAGGGCCTTGGCCTTAGCCAGTTTTTCGGGCCGTAGATCTATCGCCACCACGGGGTGAGCCCCAAACGCCCGGGCGATCTGGACGATCCCTAGGCCCACCCCGCCGGTGGCCACCACGGCCACCGATTCCCCACCCTCGAGGCCAGCGGTCTTCACCGCACCGTAGGCGGTGAAGAGGGCGCACCCCAGGACGGCGGCTTCCTCTAGGGGGATCCCTTCGGGTAAGGGAAAGACGTCTGTGGCCGGGACCACCGCATACTCTGCTAAGCCGCCCATGGAGTACATCCATAGGGGAGTCCCGTCCTTGCGGAAGAGCCGGGTGGTGCCGTCGTAGAGCACACCCTTTAGGCGGTTATAGCTGAAGAAGCGCTCGCAGAGGTCTTCTTCTCCTCTGAGGCAGTAGTAGCACTGCCCGCAGGGCATGATGAAGCTGGAGACCACCTTTGCGCCCACCTTTAGGCCCTCCACTCCCGGGCCTAAGGCGGCCACCGTGCCCGAGATCTCGTGTCCTAGCACGCAAGGGGTAGGGAAGGCTACTTCTCCTTTGATCACATGGAGATCCGTGTGGCATACCCCGCAGGCCGCCACCCGCACCAGGACCTCTCCGGCCTTGGGTTCGGGGATAGGAACCTCCTCTACCCTCAAGGGTTCCCCCACCCGCTCCAGGACCGCTGCCCGCATCACCACCTTTCCACCACCACCTTCCTTTGGGTGTAGAAGAGGAAGGCATCGGGGCCATGGGGGTGGAGGTCGCCGAAGAAGGAGTTGCGCCATCCGGAGAAGGGGTAGAAGGCAAAGGGCTGGGCCACACCCACGTTGATCCCCACCATGCCTGCCTGGACCCTTTCCCTAAACTCCCGGGCCGCCCGGCCGCTTTGGGTGAAGAGGGTGGCCATGTTGCCGTAGGGCACGGCGTTGGCCTGGGCGATGGCCTCCTCCAGGTCCTTCGCATAGGAGACGGAGAGCACCGGGCCGAAGATCTCCTCCCGCCCCACCGCCATCCGGGGGGAGACCCGGTCCAGCACCGTGGGCCCCAGGAAGAAGCCTTGGCCCTCGATGCCCCGCCCGTCCAGGGCCAGCCTGGCCCCCTCCTCCAGGCCCTTCTGGATGTACCCCACCACCCGCCTCCGGTGCTCCTCCCGGATCAAGGGGCCCACCTGCACCCCCTCCTCCCATCCCGGACCCACCCTGAGCCTACGGGCGCTCTCCACAATCCTCTCCAGGAGCTCGGACCCGATCCCCCCCACCTCCACGGCCACGCTCCCCGCCAGGCACCTCTCCCCGGCGTTGCCAAAGGCGGAGTTGAGGATGGCGGGGATGGCCTGGTCCAGGTCGGCGTCCGGCATCACCACCAGGTGGTTCTTGGCCCCCCCGGCCGCCGAGACCCTCTTGCCGTGCTGGGCGGCCAGCTGGTAGACCCTCCGGGCCACAGGCTCGGAGCCCACGAACTGCACCGCCCTCACCTCCGGGTGGCTCACCAGGGCCTCCGCCGCCTCCTGGGCCCCATGGACCAGGTTCAGGACCCCCTCGGGGAAGCCCGCCTCCAGGAAGAGCTCCGCCAGGCGCACCGCCCCCAGGGGGGTTCTCTCCGAGGGCTTGAGCACGAAGGTATTCCCCGCCACCACCGCGATGGGGAACATCCACAAGGGGATCATCACCGGGAAGTTGAAGGGGGGGATCCCGGCCACCACCCCCAAGGGGTAGTGGAAGAGGTTCTGGTCCACCCCGCCCGTGACCTCCCGCAGGGTGCGGCCCTGGAGAAGGGTGGGGGCCCCGCAGGCGAAGTCCACCACCTCGATGCCCCGGCGCACCTCCCCCCGGGCCTCCTCCAGGGTCTTGCCGTGGTGGAGGGTGACCAGGCGGGCCAGGTCCTCAAAGTGCTTCTCCAAAAGCTCCTTGAAACGGAACATGAGGCGGACCCGCTCCATGAGGGGGGTGCGGCTCCACCCCTCAAAGGCTCTCCTGGCCGCAGCCACCGCCTGGTCCACCTCCTCCTTCCCCGAGAGGGGAACCTCCTCGATCACCTCCCCGGTGGCGGGGTTGTACACGGGCAGCGTGGGGCGGGAAACCTCCTGCCACTGGGCTCCGATCAGGTTCTTGACCATCCTTCCTCCTAGGCGTGAGCTCTTTTGTGTGCAAGTGTAGAGGCGCGGTTTGCGGCTGTCCACTGTGATCTCACCCCAAGCGAAGCCCTAGGAGTTTGTGCTAGACCCCAAGGTGCCTACCCTTGCTATACTGGGAAGACGCCGAGGAGGGGAAGGCATGGGTGCCCTTCAACGGACCTTTTGGTCTTGGGCTGAGACCATGGCCTGGCACTACGCCCGGGAAATCCCTGATTATGCTCGGCTGGATACACGCATCCTCGAGCGGGATGTGGCTGTGGTTTCCTTTGAGTACTTGCGGGCCCTTGAGGGGGGGGATGAGGTGGAAAGCCTGGCCCTAGCGGTGGGCCAGCGCCGGCGGAGCCAGGGTGTCTCCCTCCCGGCCCTGCTCCGGGCTTACCGTTTATGGGCAAAGGATGCCCTCGAGGCCTTAAGGGCCTCCACGCCAAGCCGGATGGTGGAGCTGGCGCCTCGGGTGCTGGAGCTCCTGGACCGGGTGAGCGAAGCCTCGACCCGGGGCTATCACCAGGCCCTGGAGGGGAGGCTTCCCCGGGGACCGCTGGTGGGGGTCGGGGTGGGGTTTGCCGATGCCGGGGCTGTGGCCTTAGCCCCACGCCACCTGAGCCTCCCTCCTGAGGCGATGTTCTACGAACAGAGCCCCTTTGGCGCCCTTCTCTTCCTGGCGGCACCGCTGTCCGAGGTGGAGCGGGAGCTTAAGGGCCTGGCCCGGCAATCCGGAGCCGTGCTTTGGGTGGAGGAAGGGATGGATGCCCCAAAAACCAGGGCAGGTTTGGAGGAAGCCCTGGTCCTTGGGAAGCATCTGCACCTGCCCCCGGGGCTTTACCCCACCCGCTTGCTGTGGCCTTTGGCCATTGCCCTGGACTCCTCCAAGGGGAGGGAGCGGCTTTTAGGGCTCCTGGCTCCCCTGGAATCCCACCCGGAGCTTTTGGCGACCTTGGAGGCTTATCTGCAGTCCGGGTTTTCCCTCAAGAGGGCGGCCCATCGCCTGGGACTCCATTCCAACACGGTTCTTTATCGGCTTCACCGGGTTGAGGATCTGACGGGTCTTCGCCTAAGCCGGGTGGAGGATTTATGCCTCGTAAGCATGGCCCTATACCTCTATCGTGCGGTGGGGGATGGCTTGTAGCCTGCCGGCTTCTAGAGGCTCAGATAGGCCTCTCTTACCCTGGGATCCTCGAGGACCGCAGGGGCGGTACCTTGGAGCACGATGCGGCCGTGCTCCATCACATAGGCCCTGGCGGCTACCTCTAGGGAAAGTGCCGCGTTTTGCTCCACCAGCAACACCCCCACCCCTTCCTCCGCCACCCGCTTAAGGGTACGGAGCACCTCCTCCGCCAGGCGGGGAGCGAGTCCTAAGGAGGGCTCATCCACCAGAAGAATTTTGGGAAAGCCCATAAGGGCCCGGGCGATGGCCAGCATTTGTTGTTCCCCGCCGGAGAGGGTGCCGGCAAGCTGTCCCTTTCGTTCCGCAAGCCGGGGAAAGAGGGTGTAGACCCGTTCAAAACCCTCTTTTTCCCGGCCAGGGGCCAGGAAAGCCGCCCCTAGGCGGAGGTTTTCCTCCACGGTCATCAGAGGAAAGAGCTGCCTGCCCTCGGGCACGTGGCCCAGCCCTAGCCTGGCTCTCTTAGCGGGGGAAAGGCCTGCGAGGTCCTGTCCATCCCACAGGATCCTGCCCCGCCAGGGACGGATTAGGCCGGAAATGGTCCGGAGCAGGGTGGTCTTGCCCGCTCCATTGGCCCCGAGGAGGGCCACTAGCTCCCCTTCGCGCACCTCGAGGTCCATGCCGAAGAGCACCTGGGCCTTGCCATAGCCGGTTTCCAGGTCCTCTATCCTTAGCCTCATGCTCCCCTCCCCAGGTAGGCCTCCCGTACCCTCTGGTCCAGGGCTACCTTCTGGTAGGTTCCCTCGGCGATCACCTCGCCGTAGTCCAGAACCACCACCCGGTCGGCCAAGGCGCGCACCACCGGCATGAGGTGTTCGATGAACAGGATGGATACGCCAGCCTCGCGGATCCGCCGCACCAGGGCCACCGCCTCCTCCGCCTCCTTGGGGCGAAGGCCGGCCATCACCTCGTCCAGGAGAAGAACCCTGGGCCGGGTGGCCAGGGCACGGGCGAGTTCTAGGCGCTTGTCCTCCAAAAGGGTGAGATCCCCGGCCAAAGCCCCCGCCCGAGTCTCTAATCCCGTCAGACGCAGCACCTCCTCCACCCAGGCCTCCGCCTCCTTCTGCCGCACCTTGGGTTTGCCAAAGCACGCCCCCACCAGCAGGTTCTCCCGCACGGTGAGCTCGGTGAAGGGCTGCACGATCTGGAAGGCCCGTCCAAGGCCCAAGTGGGTACGGACTTCCGGGGGAAGGTGGGTGATCTCTTTCCCTTGAAATAGGATCCGGCCCGAGTCAGGCCTTAGGAGGCCTGAGAGAAGGTTCAAGAGGGTGCTTTTTCCGGCCCCGTTGGGACCGATGACCGCCAGGATCTCCCCTTCCTCCAGCTGAAGGCTCACCTCCTTAAGGGCCTGTAGCCCTAGGAAGCGTTTGCTCACCCCTATAACTTCCAGGACCTTACCCACGGCGCCTCCCCAGAATGCCCACCAGGCCGCGGGGCAGGAAGAGGATGACCAGGATGAGAATGGCCCCGTAGACCACCAGGTATCCCTCCTTGATCCAAAGCCTAAGGGCGTGCTCGAGGCTTACCAGCACCACGCCACCCATCAGGGGTCCCAAGGTGGTGTAGAGGCCGCCGAAGATGGGGATTACCAAGGCTTCCACAGCCCTGCCCAGGCTGAAGGCATCGTAGGGGGAGAGGAAGAGGGTCTTCATCCCGTAGACACCGCCCGCAAGCCCGGCAACCAGGCTCCCCAGGAGCAAGGACCAGAGCTTCACCCGAACCACCTGCACGCCCAATACCCGCGCCACCGCCTCCGATTGCCGGGTAGCTGCCTGGGCGAGGCGGAACGGGCTCCTTTCCGCCCAGAGGCTTAGGGCTGTGGCCAAGAAGAGGACGCTGAAGCTCAGGTAGTAAGCGGCCAAAGGCCAACTCCCCCCAAAGGGGGGCGGGACCGGAAGGCCGATGGGTCCGCCGGTAAAAGGCAGTTTCAGGGCGATGGTACGGAGCACCTCGCTGAAGGCCAGGCTGGCCATGGCGAAGTACAGACCGTGGAGGCGTAAGGTTATCCACCCCAGGACCAGGGCCCCGGCCCCCGCTCCCAAGGCTCCCAGGAACAAGGCGGGGAGTGTGCCCACCTGGGGGGCCAGGAGCCCAGCGCCATACGCTCCCAAGCCGAAGAAGGCCCCATGGGCCAAGGAAAGCTGGCCGGTCCGGGCCACCAGGTCCCAGGAGAGGGCCAAAGCGGTAAAAAGAAGGACGAAAAAACCCACGTCCAGGAGGAAGTCCCGCCAGATCCCCAAGGGAAGGTAGGGCAGCAAGGCGAAAAAGAGCAGGCAGAGAAGGATCAGGGTGAGGTGGCCGAAACCCCTCATGCCTCCCTCCAGGCCCGGCCCACCAGGGCGAGGAAGAGCACCAAAAAGAAGACTGCCTCCACAAGCCCTCCGCCTCCCGGTAGGTAGGTGCTCACCAAGGCCTCGGCCAAGGCCAGGACAAAGGCGGCGGGCACCACCCCCTTGAGGTTTCCAAGCCCGGCCAGGGCCACGATGGCGAAGGATTTGAGGGTGAAGGCAAAGCCCACGGTGGGGCTGGCGTACAGCATCACCGAGAGCATGACCCCAGCAACCCCGGCCAAAGCGGCGGCCAGACCGAAGGCCAGGAGGTAGACCCTCTCCGCTTCGATGCCCAGAAGCCCGGGGGCCTGGCGGTTTTGGGCCACGGCCCGCATGGCCAGGCCTAGCCGGCTTCGAGAGAGGAAGACCTGGAGCAGCAAGAGGGTGGCGAGGGAGAGCAGAAAGGCCCCCAGGGGTACGGCTCCCAGGAAAAAGGGGCCCAGGGCAAGGGTGGTCGCTTGGTAGGGTGGGGCCACCACCCGGGTGTCGGCGCCGAAAAGGAGGAGGGCTAGGTTTTGTAGGAGGATGGCAAGCCCGAAGGTAAGGAGCATCTGGTTGAGTTCCGGGGCCTTTAACACCGGCCGGATCAGCCCTTGGTACGTCAGGCCTCCCACCAAAAAGGCAGCCAGGAAGGCCAGGCCCAAGGAGAGGAGAGGATCCAGTCCCCGGAAGGCGAAGAGAAGGTAGGAGAGGAAGGCCCCCATCATCAAAAACTCCCCGTGGGCGAAGTTAACGATCCCCACCACCCCTAAGGAAAGGGCTAACCCCGTGGCTACCAAGGCGTAGACCCCGCTCAGGAGGAGGCCATTTAGGAGGGTTTGCAGCAGGAGCTCCATGGTCTTCCTAAGGGTTTCCTATCTTAGGTAGTATTCTCCGGGGTAGCGCAAGGGCCTTGTGGCCACTTCCTTGGGGAAGACAGGCCGACGGCTTCCCTGGAGATATTGGAACTGGAACCAGATCTCAGGACCAAACCCCTGGTACTTGGTGCGGCCCGTGTCCGAGGGCTTAAAGGACAAGGGGCCAAGGGGCGTGGGCATCTTGAGACCGGCTAGGGCCTCGGCGATGCGGTTTTTGTCAGTGCCGCCTGCCTTTTCCGCTGCCAGGGCCAGGCTCTTGACGATGGTGTAGCCCATGGGGGCCATGTATTCCTCGGTGACCTCCCCATACTTTTTGCGGTAGGCTTCCACGAAACGGCGGGACTCGGCGTTGGCCACCGTGGGCAACCAGGCGGTCATGCCGACGATGTCATTGGAAAGGGGGTTCTTCTCGAAGCCGATGGGCCAGGAAGGCGGGGCACCGTAGATGAGCTTGGGCCTAAGACCCACCTGCCTTGCCTGGGTGGCGATGGGCAAAGCATCCACGTCGTACCCGATCCAATACAGGATATCCGGGGCGAAGGCCCGGAAGCGGGTGAGGATGGCGGTGAACTGCCCGCTTCCGGCCTTGAAGGGTTCCGCCTGGACCTGGTAGCCCAGTTTTTCCAGCTGCTGTTTGTAGACCCCAATGCCTGCGGAGCCGAAGGGCCCATCTTCATAAAGGATGGCCACCCTCTTGGCCCCGTGTTCCCGGCTCAGGTACTGGAAGAACTGCAAGGCGGCGGCCACGTTATGGTAGTCCCAGGGATGGTAGTGGAAAAATAGGGGATAACCTTCAAAGGCCTGCTCCACCACAGAGCTGGCGGCCCCGATGGCCAGGAAGAGGGGCCCGTACTGCTTCACGGGGCCGGAAAGGGCGAAGGTAACCCCGCTGGCCAGGCCGCCGATCACGATGTCCACCTTGTCCACAGTCATGAGCTTGGTGAAGGCGGGAACCGCCTTGGCGGGGTCGGTTCCGTCGTCCACCACCACCAGCTCCAGCCTTACCTTGCCGGCAGTGTTTACCTCGTCGGCAGCCAGCTGGATGCCGTTCAGCGCCGCCTTACCCGAAACCGCAGAAGCCCCGGAGAGGGGGAGGATGACCCCTACCTTGAGGGGGACCTGGGCCCAGGCCAGACCCGCTAGGAGAACCAGAAATCCCGCTCAGTACACGTCAAAACGTGGGACCACCCCTTTAGGATGGACCTGCGCCCACGTGGA
>NZ_JAKTNU010000001.1:0-5496 GCF_022760955.1 Thermus neutrinimicus | reverse complement strand
GTCCTTTCTGGTGCCCCCCTTTTATACACAAAACCCTACACATAATTCCTTACACGACCGTCGGAACGGGTTCCACGCTACCAGACCCCGCCCAAACATCCCTGGCGGCGGAGGTAGTTAGAACAAATATTAACGAGTCTGCTGGTACCAACACCTGGTCTATTTCCCGCGCGGCCGATGGGGTAGCCGATATCACGGTTGTAAGAGAGTTCACGGAAGCCCAGGTTGGCAATAAAAACCTTGCGGAATGGGGGTTTGCTCCGGCACAAAACCCATCAAGCAACCTCATGTGTCGCGAACTTTTCCGGGATGGTTTGGGAAACCCTGTGGTAATTACTCCTGCCTCTGACCAACGCCTGCGGCTTATATACCGCTGGCGTGTAAGTGTTGGCCCAGTTATCCCGCAACCAGTGTCCATTAACATTGACGGTATTGGGGTACGAACGGGGAAATTGTTCTTGCGCAAGTATGTTCCAACTAATGCTTTCCCATGGAATGCATTTGGCTACGAATTCGGCGACATAGCACTCTTACATGGGCTAATTATGGGGAATGGCATTTACCATGGGCACGTCCTGCATAGCGCAGATGTACTCCCCGACTACAATAATAGCTCGTCGTATACTTCTGGTAGTTTCTATAAAGGCATCTCATACAATAGCTATATCCAAAGTAGCCGTACCAGGACGACGCAACCAGTTACCTGGTTATCAAGCGAGGCTAATGCGACCATCCGGCTCATAGGGCTCGGCGTGGATCAGTATCCCATGGGCGTAAAACTAGACCCTGGACAGGAGTTCACGAAGACTAACTTGTACAAGTTGACTATCGGTGAGTGGACTGTAATATGGGGGCCGTGATGGTACCAGGAAACTGGGGAAACCGCACTTTTTCTCTTCCTCCAACCCATGGGGTGCCCGCACTACCCGCGGGGATTTTTCCCCTGGCCAGGCAGGACGGGCGCCACGTGGCCGGCGCTGAGGCCAAAGGAGGGGTGGCCACCTACTGGGACCTGCACGCCTTCGTGTGGTACTACGCTGGGGGGATGTTGACCCTTAACCGCGGCATGAAGCGCATCAGGAGAACAATCAGGGGGGTGGAGGACGTTGCGCGCCGGAGGGGCTAGGTGGGGGGTTTTGGCGCTGGGGGGCCTGGTTGCATACCTCCTACTGCGGCCCCGCCCAGCGTTTGTCTCTCCTACCCCTGCCCCTACCGGGTGCCAGTACCAGCCCGGGAGCGGACTAGCCAAGGACTACCAAGCGCTGATATACCGCATCCATGAGCGCATCCGGGAAGTGCGGCCCAACCTGGGCGTGTGCATCCCCGCTTCGGGTACCCCATGCACCCTGGTGCTGGCATCAGCCCTGGCCACTTCCACCAACTACGGCATTCCCCCGGATATCGCCACCGCCCTAGCCTGGCAGGAGAGCCGCTTCAACCTCTACCTTGAGACCGATCGCATTCGTGCGGCCCTGGCCAAGGGGCGGTGCACCGCCTCACCTCAGACCGAGCTGGGCCCCTTGCAGGTAAAACCGGTAGCCTTTTGTCAGGTAGGCAAGGACCCCGGGCAGATGCTGAGCATGTCCATGTATGCGCGGATTTGGTACGCGGTAGCGGCTGGACTGGAGTATCTGGCGTGGCTGAAGGGCCAGATGGCTGGGGCGTCGTGGAAGGAGATTCTTCAAGCATATAACGTAGGACTGGCGGGATTCCGCCAAGGAAGGCGCAATGAGCCCTATGCCTGCGCCATCATTAGCCAAGCCAATCGCTACTCTGAGCTAAAGGTATGAGGGTGCCCTGGGGCATTATAGCCATGTTGGCGACATTGGGTGTCGCCTTTGCCCTGACGGGCCTATGGTGGTGGCTTATCTTCCTGGGCGGCCTGGTCGTCTGGCTTGGAATGGTGGAGCTGCTGGCGGTGCGCCGTACAGGCCTCACCATCTCGGGTCAATTTCTTGCCTGGGCCAGGCGGAACCCCTGGTGGGCAGGGTTTATGGCCGCCCTGCTGGGTGGGGCAGTAGGTTATTTGATCTACCACCTGGCAACGGGCTATTAGGTGTCATGTAGGTGTCAAAAACCGATCCCCGGGGTTAGATGAACCCCGGGGATTTACCCTTCCCATCGTGGTGGGCGATGGTGGACTTGAACCACCGACCTCACGCTTATCAGGCGTGCGCTCTGACCAGCTGAGCTAATCGCCCCCGCACGCAAAAACTAGCTTAGCGAGGAGAAGCCTTTCCGTCAAGATGCGGGGTGGGGTGTCCCCCACCCCCCTTGACAGTTTTGTTTTGGTCTGGTAGTTTTTTCTTTGCGCTGCCTGAGGGGCGGCGGGGGATCTTGAAAGCTGGGGTGGAGGAATAGGTGGTTGTAGGCCGTGATGAGCGGCCTTGAAGGGTCAAGATGCTAAGGGCCCACGGTGGATGCCTTGGCACCCGAGCCGATGAAGGACGTGGCTACCTGCGATAAGCCAGGGGGAGCCGGTAGCGGGCGTTGATCCCTGGATGTCCGAATGGGGGAACCCGGCCCGTGGGAACACGGGTCACCGCCTTTTGGCGGGGGGAACCTGGGGAACTGAAACATCTCAGTACCCAGAGGAGAGGAAAGCGAAAGCGACTCCCTGAGTAGCGGCGAGCGAAAGGGGAAGAGCCTAAACCGTCTGGCTTGTCCGGGCGGGGTAGTGGGGCCCTCGGATACCGAATCCCTGACTCTAGCCGAAGCTGTCTGGGAAGCAGCGCCGAAGAAGGTGAAAGCCCTGTAGGCGAAAGGGGAGGGGATAGGTGAGGGTACCCGAGTACCCTGTGGTTCGTGGAGCCATGGGGGAATCTGGGCGGACCACCGCCTAAGGCTAAGTACTCCGGGTGACCGATAGTGGACCAGTACCGTGAGGGAAAGGTGAAAAGAACCCCGGGAGGGGAGTGAAATAGAGCCTGAAACCGTGGGCTTACAAGCAGTCGCGGCCCCTTTGGGGGTTGCGGCGTGCCTATTGAAGCATGAGCCGGCGACTCACGGTCGTGGGCGAGCTTAAGCCGTGGAGGCGGAGGCGTAGGGAAACCGAGTCCGAAGAGGGCGTTAGTCCGCGGCCGTGGACCCGAAACCGGGTGAGCTAGCCCTGGCCAGGGTGAAGCTGGGGTGAAGCCCAGTGGAGGCCCGAACCGGTGGGGGATGCAAACCCCTCGGATGAGCTGGGGTTAGGAGTGAAAAGCTAACCGAACCCGGAGATAGCTGGTTCTCCCCGAAATGACTTTAGGGTCAGCCTCAGGTGCTGACTGGGGCCTGTAGAGCACTGATAGGGCTAGGGGGCCCACCAGCCTACCAAACCCTGTCAAACTCCGAAGGGTCCCAGGTGGAGCCTGGGAGTGAGGGCGCGAGCGATAACGTCCGTGTCCGAGCGCGGGAACAACCGAGACCGCCAGCTAAGGTCCCGAAGTCTGGGCTAAGTGGGAAAGGATGTGGCGTTGCTGAGACAGCCAGGAGGTTGGCTTAGAAGCAGCCATCCTTTAAAGAGTGCGTAATAGCTCACTGGTCGAGTGACGCTGCGCCGAAAATGATCGGGGCTTAAGCCCAGCGCCGAAGCTGCGGGTCTGGGGGGCAACCCTCAGGCGGTAGGGGAGCGTTCCCGATGCCGACGAAGGTCGTCCGCGAGGGCGGCTGGAGGTAAGGGAAGTGCGAATGCCGGCATGAGTAACGATAAACAGGGTGAGAATCCCTGTCGCCGTAAGCCCAAGGGTTCCTACGCAATGGTCGTCAGCGTAGGGTTAGGCGGGGCCTAAGGTGAGGCCGAGAGGCGTAGCCGAAGGGCAGCCGGTTAATATTCCGGCCCTTCCCATGGGTGCGATGGGGGGACGCTTTAGGCTAGGGGGACCGGAGCCATGGACGAGCCCGGCCAGAAGCGCAGGGTGGGGGGTAGGCAAATCCGCCTCCCGTGGGCTCTGCGTGGTGGGGAAGCCCGTGAGGGTGACAACCCCCCGAAGCCAGGGAGCCGAGAAAAGCCTCTAAGCACAACCCATGGGAACCCGTACCGGAAACCGACACAGGTGGGCGGGTGCGAGAGCACTCAGGCGCGCGGGATAACCCTCGCCAAGGAACTCTGCAAGTTAGCCCCGTAACTTCGGGAGAAGGGGTGCTCCCTGTTGGTGCCGCGTGCGGTGCTGATGGGGAGCCGCAGTGAACAGGCTCTGGCGACTGTTTACCAAAAACACAGCTCTCTGCGAACTCGTAAGAGGAGGTATAGGGAGCGACGCTTGCCCGGTGCCGGAAGGTCAAGGGGAGGGGTGCAAGCCCTGAACCGAAGCCCCGGTGAACGGCGGCCGTAACTATAACGGTCCTAAGGTAGCGAAATTCCTTGTCGGGTAAGTTCCGACCTGCACGAAAAGCGTAACGACCGGAGCGCTGTCTCGGCGAGGGACCCGGTGAAATTGAACTGGCCGTGAAGATGCGGCCTACCCGTGGCAGGACGAAAAGACCCCGTGGAGCTTTACTGCAGCCTGGTGTTGGCTCTTGGTCGCGTCTGCGTAGGATAGGTGGGAGCCTGGGAAGCCGCCCTTGCGGGGGCGGTGGAGGCGCCGGTGAAATACCACCCTGATGCGGCTGGGGGCCTAACCCAAGGGATTGGGGACAGCGCTTGGCGGGCAGTTTGACTGGGGTGGTCGCCTCCTAAAGGGTAACGGAGGCGCCCAAAGGTTCCCTCAGGCGGGACGGAAATCCGCCGGAGAGCGCAAGGGTAGAAGGGAGCCTGACTGTGAGGCCTGCAAGCCGAGCAGGGGCGAAAGCCGGGCCTAGTGAACCGGTGGTCCCGTGTGGAAGGGCCATCGATCAACGGATAAAAGTTACCCCGGGGATAACAGGCTGATCTCCCCCGAGCGTCCACAGCGGCGGGGAGGTTTGGCACCTCGATGTCGGCTCGTCGCATCCTGGGGCTGAAGAAGGTCCCAAGGGTTGGGCTGTTCGCCCATTAAAGCGGCACGCGAGCTGGGTTCAGAACGTCGTGAGACAGTTCGGTCTCTATCCGCCACGGGCGCAGGAGGCTTGAGGGGGGCTCTTCCTAGTACGAGAGGACCGGAAGGGACGCACCTCTGGTTTCCCAGCTGTCCCTCCAGGGGCATAAGCTGGGTAGCCATGTGCGGGAGGGATAACCGCTGAAAGCATCTAAGCGGGAAACCTGCCCCAAGATGAGGCCTCCCACGGCACTAGCCGGTAAGGACCCGGGAAGACTACCCGGTGGATGGGCCGGAGGTGTAAGCGCCGTGAGGCGTTGAGCTGACCGGTCCCAATCGTCCGAGGTCTTGACCCTTTTTGCCCTGATGGTCCACCCCAGCCGAGGTCCCCTGCCGCCTGGAGGCGGCGTGGGATTTTGAAAGGCAAAACACGAAAATCCCCCGTGCCCATAGCGGCGTGGAACCACCCGTTCCCATTCCGAACACGGAAGTGAAACGCGCCAGCGCCGATGGTACTGGGACCGCAGGGTCCTGGGAGAGTAGGTCGGTGCGGGGGATTTTT